>JBFYYH010000026.1:0-3281 GCA_041310125.1 Syntrophaceae bacterium
CGACGAAAAAAACCGCCGATAACAGCGGCAAGAAAAAACGCATCATGTCGTCCGCTCCCCGATGGAAAGGACCGTATTTTCACCTCCGAAATCATCCCCTTCCCGCGTCGGTATGGTCGGATCGGGCAGCCGTTCGCCGCCATTGAGGAGATAGGCGAAGCGGTACTCTCCTTGAGGCAGATTGAAGGTGTTTTCCCAGTAGCCGCTGTCGCCCACTTTTCTCATCGGTACGGCGTTCCAGCCGGTAAAGCTTCCCGTGATATCGAGATGGCTGACGTCCGGGCGATAGACAACAAAACGATAGGGCGTCTCCGGGGTATGTTGAGGCGCGAAAGGGGAAAAGACAAAGATCAGGACCGCCGCGGCGGCAGCGGCGGCAAGCCCGACGGGACGCAGAAAACGCAAAACGCGGGGACGGTCCGCCTTCAACTTTCCTTCCGGGATGCGTTCCGCGGGATCGGATCGCAGAAGCTTTTCTTGTCGGAGAAGCTCGACCGCTTCGTCCTTGAACGGTTTTGAGCTGTGAACCTCCTCGGCGAATTCGATCTTTTCGTCGAGGGTCAATTCATTGTCGATGAACAGGCTGATGATTGGGTGATTCATCCATCCCCCTCCTTCAGGATCTTCTTCAGTTTGAGCCGCGCCCGGTGGACTTTCACCTTCACGTTCGCCTCGCTGATGCCGACGAGCGACGCGATTGCAGAATATGTGAGATCGCCTCCAGCGGCTAGGCTCAGAATCTCACGCTCGTTTTCTTCAAGCGACGCCATGGCCGAGAGCACGCAGCGGTATTCGGAGCGGATCATCAACCGGTGATCCTGATCGAGGGATGGCTCCTGTCCCTCTTCCTCCGTTACGCCTCCCTGCTTTCTCCTCCTCCGCATCTCGTCCATGAAGAGATTGCGGGCGATCCGGTAGAGCAGTTGGATGTCCCGATTGGTCTCTCCATAATGACTGAGATGGCGGGTAAAGGTCTCCTGCATGATGTCGCCCGCCAGGTTGCCGTCTCCGGTCATCCTTATCAGGTAGTTGAAAATCCTGCTTTTCCAGTTCCGGTAGAACAGCCCGTAGTCGCTCATACATTTTTATAACGCGGATGGCGTTAAAAGGTTACAAGATCTGCTGGTTTGGCTGAATGAATCGCTGCCGGGGCCTCTGTTCAAACATTCCTGTGCCGAAAATAGGGCCGGTTGGGGCGGCGCCTTTGCCACTCCGGGATTCACGGGAGGAATCTTCCCTCCGGCGGACGGCCGCGTCTGCCGGAGGCCAGGCGGATCGACTCCGTCGGACAGATCCCGATGCAGGTTCCGCAGGAGAAACAGTCCGGTATCATCCTCTCCCGTTTCAGAATCGCCCCCATCACCGTCGATGGACAGGCCTTTTCGCAGGAGCGGCAACCGATGCAGGTCTGGTGGTTCACAATGATTTTGAAGAGGCTGACTTTCTCGATCAGCCAGCCGACGAGTCCGAACGGACAGAAGAGGTGGCACCAGGGACGGTAAACGAAGAGCGCCGCGATAAGAATAACGCCGAGGAAGATCCCCCCTCCGATGCCGATGGCCGCCGGTTTGTAGATCTTGAAGGGATCGATTGCCTCGAAGAGATCCAAGGCCCAAGTAAAAGCGACGACGGTGAAGAGGGCGAAAAAGGCGATCCTAAAGCCATTCGTCCAAGCGAAGGACGGCCGGTACTGGCGAAGGAAGCCCTTTGAGTCCTTTCGGTCACGGTTCAGCCGGAAGATCAGGTCCTGGAGAGTTCCCACCTGGCAGCCCCAGGAACAAATGAACTTGTTGGCCAGAAAGACCATCAGCAAAAACACCGTTAAAGCGATCATCCGGGGCGGGAAGATCACCCCCTTGGCCCCGAAAAGGACAATCGCATCCTTGATCGTTCCCATCGGGCTGGGGTCCGCCCCGAGGATGATCCCGAAGAGGACCAGGGAGGCGAGGTAGAGCCCCTTGCGGAGGCCGGGCGTGATCTTCCGCCGGCGCATCAGGACAAAGACTCCGGCAAGAAAAAGGATCCAGAGGGCGAACTTGAGGGGGATCTTCAGCCAGTTTTTCGATTCGTATTCCGCTTCCAGCGTCCGCGCTTTGCCCACCCTCACGGCAACCTCATTGCGGGGAATGTTCAGGCTCTCCAGCGTTTTCTGCAGATCCTCTTTGCTTTGGAGCGGAAAGGCCTTCTTCAGGACCTCGTCGGGCAATCCGTTCTCTTTGCCGAATTCGGCGATCGTCATGCCGTCGCGGAACACGAGCGGGATGTCATTCTCCTTCTTCTCTGGTTTCTCCTGCCATAAAGAAGTAGCCAGCAGGGAGAGCAGAACGACCGCCGCAATGAGAGTGATGAACCTTAACCCTGCGTCTCTCGCGGTTTCTTTATCCATCTCGTGATTCCTCCGCGGAAGATTTCGATGCCTGATCCTCCGGCGTTTCCTGTGGATCCGTCCCCTTCGGTTCGTCGTCCGCTTTTGAAGGAGGCGTTTGACCTGAATCCGTTGCCGGTGCGGCTCCCTCCGCAATCGTTGGCTCTTCCTGCGGCGCCTCATCGCTGTTGAGCTCAGTCGATGGAAGGGGCAGTTGTGGACCCATTTCGGCCAGCCAGAGGGGGTGGCGGTGGCGCGCGTAGTCGAGACGGACAGCGCCCGTGAAGATCCCCCGGATCATCGGCCGGTTCGGTTTGAGGAGGATTGCGCCGATGTGGGCGACGAATCCCAGGATGAACAGGACAAAGAAGATGTTGTGAAGCCAGGTTGCCCAGAGGACGAGGGGGTAGGCCATATCCGGCATAAAAAGATTCTTGACCGTTTTGACCAGTCCGGAGCCGATCAGAACGGCGATGATGACGGCCATTCCGAGATAGGCAAGGCGCTGTTCCGGCAAATACTTGTCAAACGGCGGCTCTTCCCCCTTGCCGAAGAAGCTCTTCATCACGGTGATGGAGGTTTTCAGGTCCCCCTTGCGGGGGATCAGTCCCCGGTCGCCGGCGAGGCCGTGATGGACGAGATGGAACAGGGCGGCGGTGATAAAGACCACGGATGCCGCGTAATGGACCGAGAGGGAGGTGATGAAGTCGCCCGACCAGGCAAATCCGGGAATGGAGGTGATTTTGTAGCGGGCGGCCATCGGGAGCTCGAAGAGGCCGGAGAGGAGGAGGAGCAGCCCCGAAAGTGCGATCGCCCAATGTTCCGCAAGCTCAAGAACGCTGTGCCGCACCACGCGGTTTTTGTCTTCAAGGATAGTTTCGGACATGATTCAATCCTCCCTCTTCGATCCGGTTTT
>JBFYYH010000027.1:0-6294 GCA_041310125.1 Syntrophaceae bacterium
GCAATGAACGGCTTCCCGAAAAGGCGCCGCCTTCCGGGCTTCTGAAGCCCCCGTGCGGCGGGTTACAGCTTCCCTTCCGCCATCTTCTTCTGGAGCTCCTGCCAGGGCTTGAGGCGGTCGCTGCCGCCGGCGAGCTTGCCCTTCCCCCGCTGCTTGGCCGTCCAGAGGCCGGACCCGTTGAAGCTGAACACGGGCATAAGATCGGTCCGCCGCGAGGCGGGGCTGATCGCGTCGACCAGGTTGTCGAGTACCAGCGGCTCGGCGTCCGGTTCGCTGTAATAGGTCAGGACCATGTGGGCGATCCCGTACTGGATGGCCTTGACGTAGGAGATGTTGATCTTTTCCTCGTCCATCCCCATCGCCTTGAGGGTGAAGAATTTGGCGATGGCGAAGTCCTCGCAGTCCCCGGCCTGGCGGCAGAGGAATTCGAAGGGGGTGGCCCAGTAGTCCTGCACCTTCCAGAGGTCGATGTCGTTGACGAAGCGGATCCGGCTGTTGAAGAAGTGGTTGACCTTTTCGAGCTTTTCCCGGTCGGTGGGGCTCTTGTCCTGGCGGATCATCTCCTCCCAGGCGAGAAGCCGCGTTCCGGCCTCCTTCCCGTACTTCTCCTCCGCCTGCTTGAGGAGCTCGCGGTTGATCTGGAAGTTTTCCCCGGTGATGACGGCGCCGGCGATGGCCGCCGCGAAGAGGGCCAGGATCAACAGAACGGGGCCGGTTTTACGGAGGCTTATTGCCCCGCGGAGCGAAGCCGCTCTGCCCTGGCATTTTCCCACGGCGGAATCTCCCAAGGGTTTGCTCCCCTCATGCGTGCGGGTCGGCGGGAAGGTCGAAACAAAGCCTACCCCGTCGACTTTGACGGGGCAGGCTGTTCGCGATTACTGCGGACGGGAGGGGCGGTCACCGCCCCTCCCGGTGCGAAGAACCTATTTCTGGGGGGCGCCGGTCAGGGCGACTTCGGGGTTGGCTTCGGCCGGCCACTGCAGACCGAGAGCCTTGACCAGATGGCCCATTCCGTTGAACACCCTGTATTCGGCGTACAGCTTCTCGTACTGCGCCTTCACGAGATCGGACTTGGCGTTGATGTATTCCGCCTGGGTGTCCAGGACATCGAACATCGTTCGCCGGCCGATGTTCCACTGCTTGCCGAAGGCCTCGGCCGTCAGCCCCGTCGCCTTGACATACTCTTCAAGGTAGGCGACCCGGTCCTGGGCCGTCTTGTAGGCCTCCCAGGAGAGCCGCATCGACTGAACGACCTGCCGCTGGGTGCTGTTCATGATCTCCTGAGCCTCGCTGATCAGATGCAGGGTCTCGTCGTAGCGCGCCTTGTTCCGCAAACCGTTGAACACATTGAAGCTAAGGACGGCCGTGGCCACGAGGTTTTCCTGGCGCCGGGGGATGTCCACATCCGTCAGCCACTTGTAATCCACCGCGACATCGAGCTTCGGATACATGATCCGCCGGGCCGTATCGTGCTGTTTCTGGCGGGCCTCCAGGTCCGCCTTGGCGGACTTGAGGATCGGGTAGTGCAGCACGGCCATTTTTTCCGCATCCTCCAGGCTCGTCGGAAGGTCCGCATTCACGGCCGAGGGCTTCACCAGGTTCTCCGGCAGCCGGCCGATCAGCGCCTGGTAGTCGGTCTTCGAATCGGCGATGTTGGTCTGGGTGACCACCATGTTGGACTGCGCCAGGGCGAGGCGGCCGAGAACCTGGTCGAGGTCCGCGCCCGGGTCCACACCCGACTGCTTCCGCAGCTTCATCTGGTCATGGATCCGCTCGTGGTTCGCCAGGTTTTCCTTGGCCAGCTCGTGCAGCTCAACGTTGCGCAGGACGTTCAGGTAAACCCGGGCCGCCTGGAGCGAGAGGTTTTCGGAAGTGCCCTGGATGAGGTACGCCTGGGAGCGGACGCTAGCTTCCGACCGTTCCACCTCGGATTGGGTCGCTCCAAACTGGTACACGTTCTGGCGGAGGCTCAGAACGGTTCCGTGCGGCCTTCTGATCTCGGGATCAATTCCCTGAATCGTGTGCATCCTCGTGTCGCGGCCGGCCTGGAGAGAGAGGTCCAATGTCGGGTAGTAGCCTCCCTTGGCCTGGATCACTGCCTGCTCCTTGGCCAACCGATTGTAGGACAGCGCCCTGACATCCGGATTGGTCTGCAACATGTACTTGACCGAATCCTGGAGCGTTTCGGCGTTGGCGATGCCCATTCCCAGGACCAGAATCCCAGCAACCACCACCACTACAAACTTCTTAGGAAATTTCATCGCTTGGGTCCTCCTCGATTATTTTTCAGACAGCGGTCTCGCTTTTTAGTTAAATAAAAAGGGATTACCACTTGTTACAATCCACCGAGCGCCTTCCTTCCGCGAAAAGCGACCAATGGCAGGACTTTACTGAGACGGGGTAATAGCACAATTGTGAAGCCGGTACAATATTTTTTTTATGGCGCCCGGGAAAATTTTCCGGGCCGGGGCTTTCGGGTCCATGGGTGAGAAAAGGGCAAAAAAACGCTCCTGATCATCCAGAACAGGACTGGACCCCCGCTCAAGCCCGAGAAAGACTTGATCGGGGGTCCGGCTTGACAATTTATGACTTTGATCGCCGGAGCAGCCGCATCCGTCTGCCCCACCGGCCGAGCTGCCGGAGAGCAGATCCTTCCTAACGGCAGCTCACGCAGACCGCCAGTTCTTCCGCCGGAACGCCCGTCTTGGCACTGATGTAGGCGAGCTGATCCTCGGGGGCAAAGTACCGGCCGCAGACCTTGCAGGCCTTCATCTTGAAGGTCCGCTCCCAGATCGTCCGCGTATCGCCCGTTTCGGTGGTCGTCATCTCGATATGTCCCGTGGGGCAGATGTAGGCGCAGGCGCCGCAGCCGATGCAGGTGGCCGACTCCTCCTTGAAGGGGGTGCAAACGTTCTTTTCCGTCCCCCGGTAGGAGAAGCCGATCGCGCTGACCCCGACGACCTTCTCGCAGGTCCGCACGCACATCCGGCAGAGGATGCATTTTACGTTGTCCTGGTCCGGCGTGAAGCGGGGCTCGGGCCCCACGCCCATCTCCTCCGCCATCTCCTTAAGCTGCCCCGACTCTGGGCAGCGGGCCAGCAGGAGCTGCAAGACGAGGCTTCGCACCGCCTTCACCCGCTCGCTCTTCGTATCGACCACCATCCCCTCGGCCACCGGGTAGAGGCAGGACGTGACGATGCGCGTCCTCTTCCCCTGCTTCGCCTCGACGACACAGAGCCGGCACGACCCCGTCGGCTCGATGGACTCGTGGGAGCACAGGGTGGGGATAACGATTCCATTCTCCCGGGCCACATCGAGGATGAACCGCCCGGACTCCGCTTCGATCTTCCTGTTGTCTATCGTCAGATTGATCATTTCTCTACCTTACCTCACGATGATGGCGTCAAATTTACAGCTTTCCCTGCAGGCGCCGCACTTCGTACATTTTTCGGGATCGATGACGTGGGCCTTCTTCCGCTCGCCGGTGGCCGCCTTCGTGGGGCAGACCTTGGCGCAGAGCGTGCAGCCGGTGCACTTCTCCGCATCGACGCTGTAGGTGATCAGGGCCTTGCAGACGCCGGAGGGGCAGCGCTTCTCCCTGACATGGGCCTCGTACTCGTCGCGGAAATGGCGGATCGTGCTCATGACGGGGTTCGGGGCGCTGTTGCCGAGGGCGCAGAGGGCGCCGTCGACGATCCCCTTGGCCATCTTCTCCAGGAGGTCCACATCCCCCTCCCGGCCCTTTCCTTCGCAGATGTCCACCAGGATGTCCCGCATCCGCCGGATCCCTTCCCGGCAGGGGACGCACTTCCCGCAGGACTCGCTGACCAGGAAGTTGGTGAAATAGCGGGCCACGTCCACCATGCAGTTGCGCTCGTCCATGACGATCATCCCGCCGGAGCCCATCATCGAGCCGATCTTCGTCAGCTCGTCGAAGTCGACGGGCAGATCGAGGAGCTTGTCCGGGATGCAGCCGCCGGAGGGACCGCCGGTCTGGATCGCCTTGAACTTGCGCCCCTCTGGGATCCCGCCGCCGATCTCGAAGACGATCTTGCGGAGGGAGGTCCCCATCGGGACCTCGACGAGGCCGGTGTTGTTGATCTTGCCGACCAGGGAGAAGATCTTGGTTCCCTTGCTCCCCGCCGTGCCAATGCCGCAGTACCAGTCGGCGCCGCGGTTGATGATGAACGGGACGTTCGCCCAGGTTTCGACGTTGTTGAGGTTCGTCGGCTTGTCGTAGAGGCCCCTGTGCGTCGCGTGGATGTACTTCGCGCGGGGCTCGCCGGCCCGCCCTTCCAGGGAGGCGAAGAGGGCCGAGGACTCGCCGCAGACGAACGCGCCGCCGCCCCGGTTGATCTTCACGTCGAAGGAGAAACCGCTTCCCAAAATGTTCTCCCCCAGGAGGCCCGCCTCCCGCGCCTGGCGGATCGCGGTGTGGATGTTCTTCACGGCGAGCGGGTACTCGTTCCGGACGTAGATGTACCCCTCGTGGGAGCCGATGGCGTAGGCGCCGATGATCATCCCCTCGAGGACCAGGTGCGGGTTCCCCTCCAGGAGGCTGCGGTCCATGTACGCCCCGGGGTCCCCCTCGTCGGCGTTGCAGATGACATACTTCGGCTCGCCGTCGGCCTTGCGGGTCTCGTCCCATTTCCAGCCGGCGGGGAACCCCCCTCCGCCCCGGCCGCGGAGGTTCGCCTTGATCACCTCCTGGATGATCGCCTCGGGCTGCATCGTCATGGCCTTGGCCAACGCACTGTAGCCGTCGATCGCCAGGTAATCTTCGAGGCTCTCCGGGTCGACCTTGAAGTTGAGACCGAAGACCAGACGGGTCTGCTTCTTGTAGAACGGCACGTCGTCCTCGCGGACGATCTTCTCGCCGGTCGCCGGATCGATGTAGAGCAGACGGTCGATGACCTCCCCCTTGAGGAGGGTCTTGTCGATGATCTCCGCCGCGTCTCCAAGGCCGACCCTCTGGTAGAAGGTGTTCTCCGGCCCGATGACGACCATCGGTCCCCGTTCGCAGAAACCGTGGCAGCCGCTGGTCCGGAAGTCGATCTTCCCGGTCAGGTCCCGTTTGGCAAGCTCCTCGCGGAAGCTGTCGACCAGTTTCTGGGTTCCATAGGCCAGGCAGCCGGTTCCGACGCAGATCGTGACGCTGGGCTTCTTCGGGTCGCGGCCGGCCTTGAGCCTCTCCTGTACACTTTTCAATTCATGGAAGGATTTCATCTTACTCATCATCAGTAGCACCCTTCTTCCCTAATTTCTTGAGGACCTTGGTCGATTTGGCGATGTTCATGTGCCCGTGATACTCCCCGTTCACCACCAGTACGGGCCCCAGAGCGCACGCCCCGACGCAGCCGACCGTTTCGAAGGAAAACTCGAGGTCGGCCGTCGTTTCCCCTTCCTTGATGCCCAGGATATCCGAGATGTTGCTGGCAATCAGTTCGGCGCCGCGGACGTGGCAGGCCGTCCCCATGCAGAGGCACATCTGGTGGCGCCCCTTGGGCGTCAGGCTGAAGGCCTTGTAGAACGTCACCACCTCGTAGACGCGGCTGATGGGAACGCTGAGGTGGGTGCTGACCGCGCAGAGGGCGTCCTTGGGCAGGTAGTTGAACTCCTTCTGGACGTCCTGCAGGATGGGAACCAGATAGCTCTTGTCCCCATTGTATTGCTGGATGATCTCCTTAATTTTTTCTTCCATCGGGTGCTACCTCGTTTCGATAGTCTTGTTGTAACCGTTCCCTTGAGCGTTCAGCGTGCCTTCAACTCGTCCCAGGACTTCGAGTATATTACCTTGTTCATCAGACTGTTGTACTCCATGATCACGCGGTCCTGGATTTCCTGGACCTGATCCGGCGTCAGGTGGCGGAAACGCCCTTGTGGTTTGATGTAGTCCGTCACGGGGCGAAGCTTTTCCGGCGGATCCACCGTAATCTTGTATTTCCCGTTTTCGACTTCGTAGAGGGGAAACACCCCCGTCTCAATGGCCAGACGCCCGAGCTTGATGCAGGTCTCGGAGGTGGAGCGCCAACCCGTGGGGCACACGGACAGGCAGTGGATATACGAGGGGCCCTTAATGCTGCGGGCCTTCTTCACCTTGTTCATGAAATCGATGGGGTAGCTGTGGCAGGCGGTCGCGACATAGGGAATGCCGTGCTCCACCATGATCTCGGCCACGTTCTTCTTCCAGGTCTTGTTCCCGATGCTCGCCTTGCCGGCGGGCGCCGTCGTCGTTGACGAACCGAAAGGCGTAGCGCCCGAGCGCTGGATGCCGGTGTTCATATACGCCTCGTT
>JBFYYH010000028.1:0-4150 GCA_041310125.1 Syntrophaceae bacterium
TCAAGATCTGCGTGATCAACAACGGCCATCTCGGGATGATCCGCCAGATCCAGGACCTCTTCTACGACGCCCGCTTCACGACGAGCGAGATCGGCGACCGGGTCGACCTGGTGGCCGTGGCGAAGGGGTTCGGCATCGACGGGGAGCGGGTCGCCGTGGACGCGGATCCGGCGGAGGCGATCGCCCGGATGAGCGCCGCGAAAGGGCCCTACCTGCTGGAGGCGATGGTCGATCCGAACAACTACGTCTATCCGATCATCCCCCCGGGCTGCTCGAACGTGGAGATGATCTGCGGGAAATAGGAAAGGAAAATGACCATGGCCATACAGGAACACACGATTTCGCTCTTGGTGAACAACCAGCCGGGCGTCCTCTCGCGGATCGCCGGCGTCTTCAGCAGCCGCGGCTATAACATCCGGAGCCTCTGTGTCGCCGAGACGACGAACCCGGAGGTCTCCCGGATCACCCTGACGAGCCGGGCGGAGAGCGATTTCACGGACAAGATCAAGAAGCAGCTCGACAAGCTCGTCGACGTGATCTCGATCACGGACTTCACCGGGGCGCCCGCCGTCCAGCGCGAGCTGATGATGATCGGACTTACCCTCACGCAGGAGAACCGGCAGGAGGTGCTCCGGGCGATCGACCTGTTCGGCTGCAGGGTCGTCGCGATGAGCGAGGACTACCTGATCCTGGAGGTCACGGCCAACAAGGACAAGACGGCGGCGATCCTGAAGTACTTCGAGCCGTTCGGCGTCGAGGAGATGAACCGGACGGGCGCGATTGCCGTCTTCCGCCAGAAGGGCGGGGAATAGGGAAGAGGCTGACACGAGCGAGTTATGCAACTCGGAAGGCGCTCGTGGGCGGAATCAGTATACCGGTCAAAGGGACGGAAAGATCCGAAAGAGTTTGGTTTCAGCGGGGTCGTTGGACCCCGCATCATCCAGGACCGGGAATGCGGTCCCATGGCAAATCTTGAAAAGGAGATGGATATGGCAAAGATCAATTTCGGCGGTGTCTGGGAGGAGGTCGTGACCTCCGAGGAGTTTCCCTTGAGCCGGGCCCAGGAGGTCCTGAAGGATGAAACGGTGGCGGTCCTGGGGTACGGCGTGCAGGGGCCGGGCCAGGCCCTGAACCTCCGCGACAACGGCATTCGGGTGATCGTCGGGCAGCGCGAAGGCGGTGCCACGTGGGCCAAGGCGGTCCAGGACGGCTTCGTCCCCGGGAAGACCCTCTTCCCCGTCGAGGAGGCGGTGAAGCGCGCGACCATCATCGAGTACCTGCTCTCCGATGCGGGCCAGACCCAGATGTGGCCGACGATCAAACCCCTGCTGACGAAGGGGAAGACCCTCTACTTCTCACACGGCTTCTCGATCACCTACCGGGAGCAGACCGGCGTGATCCCGCCCGCGGACATCGACGTCGTCCTCGTGGCCCCCAAGGGGTCCGGCCGTTCCCTGCGCATGAACTTCCTCGACGGGAGCGGGATCAACTCCAGTTGGGCGGTCTTCCAGGACTTCACGGGCAAGGCGACGGAGAAGACCCTGGCCCTGGGCGTCGGGATCGGCTCGGGCTACCTCTTCCCGACGACCTTCGAGAAGGAGGTCTTCAGCGATCTGACCGGCGAGCGGGGGATCCTGATGGGCGCCCTGGCGGGGGTCATGGAGGCGCAGTACAACTGCCTCCGCAAGAACGGCCACAGCCCGAGCGAGGCCTTCAACGAGACGGTGGAGGAGCTCACCCAGAGCCTGATCCGCCTCGTCGCGGAAAACGGGATGGACTGGATGTACGCCAACTGCAGCACGACCGCCCAGCGCGGCGCGTTGGACTGGAAGGGTCCCTTCCGCGAGGCCGTCGCCCCGGTCTTCGAGAAGCTCTACGAGAGCGTCCGCTCCGGCGAGGAGACGCGGATCGTCCTCTCGGTGAACAACGCCCCCGACTACCGCGAGAAGCTCAACTCCGAGCTGGAGACGATGCGGAAGATGGAGATGTGGCAGGCCGGCGCCGCCGTCCGGGCGCTCCGCCCGGAGAACCGGAAGGGATAACTCCCGCGCCGCCGCGGACCGGAAAACAGCGGGCCTCCTGCAGCCATCTGCGTGAGGCCCGTTTCTTTGCCGCTTTTTGCCTGGACGCACCGTCCGAGGCCTCCGCCTCTCGGGTCCGCTCAAAATGCATGCACTTTGCAGCCGCGGCCTCAAGTCAGGGCCTCATGCAGGAGGGGCCGACCGGGAAGATACGGCTGGCAAGATGCCCTCACAAGCCATGATTGAGTAATGTTACTCATCCATTCATAGGGTAGATTTACAATGCAAATCATGATAGGAGAAGATTACAAGTGAAAGACAGTTGATAAAGTTCCATCCCGTATAACCATACTGGGGGGAAATATGGACTGGCTTGTGATACCCCGTTTTCCACAGGAAAGCGGGGTTTTATATTGCCGATAAGGCTCTATATCGCAAAAAATCTTACAACATCAGGAATCTTACATGAGCTCCCCGTGTCTTGCCGTTCAACAGTGCCTCGTTGAGCCTGGCAGCCCCAAAGGGTTTTCGTCTGAGTCGTTTATCAACAGAACAACGAGCGCTGGTCCGTGAACCGCGGTTCATGGGCAGGTTTTTATTTGCGTTGGAGTTTCGTGAGAATGGGGATTCGCGCAGGCGGTCTATGGAGAAAACAAGCCTATCGCCTCGTGAGATGCCGGTTTGCTCGAATCAAAGGAGGGTGAGATGGTTTTGATAATGATGATTTTCGGTTTGGTCGTCTTGGGAATTTTTGCCGCGATCCTTTACAATGGTCTCGTTGGCGCCCGCAATGAGGTTAAAAATGCCTGGAGTTCGATTGATGTCCAACTCAAGAGGCGTCATGACCTGATTCCCAACCTCATCGAGTCTGTCAAGGGCTATGCTGCCCACGAGCGAAAAACCCTCGATGAGGTCGTCAGGGCACGCCAGCAGGCGGCGGCATTTACGGGGAGCGTCGAAGAGAGGGGCAGGATCGAAAACGCACTGACCCAGTCCTTGCGATCCCTCTTCGCCCTGGCCGAGGCCTACCCGGACCTGAAAGCCAACCAGAGCTTCATTGCATTGCAGGAAGAGCTGGCATCGACGGAGAACAAGATCGGTTTTTCCCGTCAGTATTACAACGATGCAGCCATGCGGTATAAAAACCGGATGGAGATGTTCCCCGGCAATATAATTGCCAATCTGTTCAACTTCCAGGCCGAAGCCTTCTTCCAGTTGGAGGAGGCCGGGGACCGTGCGGTCCCGCAAGTCAAGTTTTGACGGCTTCGCAAAAAGAAGTCCGGATGCTGCGTTGCGCTTCACCCTTCGTCGTTGAAGCGTACGCATTGAAGAGGATGGCGGCGGGATAACGCCTGCCGGTGAGAGAAAGGAGTCACGATGACGGAGACGATGAGCAACATTGGCTGGTCGGTGATCTTTTCGGTGGTTGGCGGTCTGGTAGGCATGGCGCTGATCCTGCTCGCTTCGGTCGTGGTGACCAGGTTGATGTGCCGCCTGACCCCCAGCATAGACGAAGAGAAGGAGATTGCCCGGGGTAACAGGGCCGTAGCGGAGTACTACAGCAGGATCGTGGCAGCCTGCATTCTCGGCGTGAGCATGGTCGTGGCTGCCGCGGTATTGGGCGGCATCCTGTCCGCGCTCCATTAAACAAGGCATCGAATCATCGGATAAAGCCCATGAGAAAACAGGCTATCCTGGCAGTGATGCTGATGGTATTGACGGCCTCTGTTCCGGCCTGGGCGAGGGGCGGTGGCGGTTGTCTGGCAAAGGGCACCCCGATTCTGACCCCGGCGGATGCTGTTGCCATCGAGACTCTTCGCGTCGGCGATCCGGTCTGGAGCGTTGTGGAAGGGAAACTCCAGGCGGGAACGGTGCAGGCGTTGACCAAAACCGAGACGGACTCTTATTTGGAAATCTTCGCGGGAGATTCCAGAGTGGTGATCACCCCGGAGCATCCGGTGATGTCGGGACCCGGAGAGTACCGCATTGCCAGGCTGCTGAAGGTCGGCGACCGGGTTTACCAGATGCGTCACGGGAAACTGAACACGGTTCCAATCCGTTCCATTCAACGTGTCCGGGCCCATTCCTCGGCGTATCATTTGCTGGTGAGGCCCGGCGGGACGTTCATT
>JBFYYH010000029.1:0-3017 GCA_041310125.1 Syntrophaceae bacterium
GGGCTGGATCTTCCGGGCGCGGGCGGGAGAATCCGCTCCTTTTCACCGGTCCTCATCGGGATCCTGGCAGCCGTGGCCGGGGACGCGGTGCGCCGCTCCTGGACTTTTCTTCCCGGAATCACGGCGGCGGTTTTTGCGCTCTTGGCCGTTCTGCTTTTTTTCCTGGCGGTCCGCCGGGGGATCTCTCCGCTGTCGATCCTCTACGGAACGACCCTGTTGTGCATGGGGCTGTCCATCTGATATGGTAGAAACAAGGACATTTGAAATCACGAACCGGCTGGGAATTCACGCGAGGGTGGCCGCAAAGCTGGTGGATACGGCCAGCCGTTTCCAGTCGGAGGTTTTTCTGGAGAAGGACGGGGTCGAGGTCAACGGGCGGAGCATTCTCGGCATCCTGACCCTCTTTTGTCCCCAGGGAAGCCGGCTGACGATTCGTGCCGAGGGGGCGGATGCGGCAGAGGCGATCGAGGCCTTTGCCGGGCTGATTGCAGAGAAATTCGGGGAAGGATGACGGCCGAGGCCGTTGTCCCATCTGCGGGGATAAGGATTTCATGGGTTTGGACGATCTTCAAGAAACGAGGGTCATGAAGGGGATCGGGGTATCGCCGGGCGTGGTCATCGGCAAGGCCTACCTGTTCGACCGCCTGGACGCCCAGGTTCCCTTCTACAAGCTGAACGATCCCTCCCTGCTTCAGGGAGAGATCCGGCGCTTCCGAAAAGCCCTCCGGGAATCGGAGAAACAGCTCCTCGATTTGAAGAGTCAGCTCGGCGACCTGGGCGGGGGGATGGAGCCGCTTTACATCATCGACGTCCACATCATGATCCTGCGGGACCGGAAATTCATCGACCGGACCCTCCAGAATATCCGGGAGATGGGGGTCAATGCCGAGTGGGCTGTCCGGATGACCGTCGACCGGTATCGGGAGATTTTCGACCGAATGGAGGACGATTATCTCCGCGGCCGCATCAGCGATATCCAGTACGCGGGACAGAAGATCATCTCGAATCTCGGGGGAAAGAAACGGCCGCTGATCGAGATCGGGGAAGGGGTCGTCATCATCGCCAGCGACCTCTCTCCGGCGGACACGGCGCAGATGAAGATCGACAAGGTGCTGGGTTTCGCCACGGACGTGGGGGGAAAGACCTCCCACACGGCGATTGTCGCCCGGTCGCTCGAGATTCCGGCCGTGGTCGGCCTGGAGAACGTCACCCGCGCCGTCCGCACCCACGACGACATCATCATCGACGGTTCGGCGGGCGTCGTGATCGTCCGTCCCGACCCGGAGGTCGGCAAGCGGTACGAGGAGAAGAAGAGGCTCTACGAGAAGACCCAGGACGATCTGCTGGATTACGCCCATCTGCCGGCCGTGACGAAGGACGGATTCCGTGTGGAGATCGGCGGCAACATCGAATTCATCGAAGAGATCCCCTCCGCGCTCTCCCACGGAGCGGACGGGATCGGGCTCTACCGGACGGAATTTATCTACATCAACCGGGAACAGCTCCCCAATGAGGAGGATCATCTCGCCAATTACCTCTCCGTCGTCGGCGTCCCCGGCCTCTCCTGGGCGACCATCCGCACCTTCGATCTGGGGGGCGACAAGTTCTTTCCGGGTGCAAGACCCTCCCGGGAATTGAACCCGCAGCTGGGACTCCGGGCCATCCGCTTCTGCCTGAAGGAGGTGGAACTCTTCAAGGTCCAGCTCCGCGCGATCCTCCGGGCGAGCGCCCACGGGAAGCTGCGGATCATGTTTCCGATGATTTCCGGGATCGAAGAGATCCGCGAGGCCAAGGGGATCTACCGCGAGGTGCGGGAAGAGCTGCTCCGGAAAGGGACACCCGTTGGCGAGGATATCGAAATCGGGGTCATGATCGAGGTCCCTTCGGCCGTCATCGTGGCGGAGGTTCTGGCCCGGGAGGTGGACTTTTTCAGCATCGGAACGAACGACCTCATCCAGTATCTCCTGGCGATCGACCGGATCAACGAACGGGTCACCTATCTGTACGAACCGCTCCATCCGGCGGTTCTCCGCCTGATCCGTCAGGTTGTGGAGATCGGGCACCGGGCCGGGATCCGGGTCGCAATGTGCGGGGAAATGGCGGGGGATGCGACCTATACCATGATCCTCCTGGGCCTCGAACTCGATGAACTGAGCATGAATCCACTGGCGATTCCCCGAATCAAGAAGATCATCCGGGGAGCCACCCTCAAAGAGTCCAAGGTCCTCCTGGATCGGGCGATGGTCTTCTCCTCTTCGGCGGAAATCCGGGCGTTTGTCGAGGCGGAGATGCGAAGACGCTTCCCGGAGGAATTTCAGGTGAACGGCCAGTGAAAATCCCGTCGGGCAGCCTTTTCCCACGGATCGGGATCCGCAAAGTCCTTCTGCATGCATTTTCGGAAGAGGGGAGGGGCTGAGAGACCATGTCTCTGCTGTCGGCGATCCGGTCATGGACTGCGGAAATCGGGGTTCACCACGCGGGAAGCCTCTATCGAGAGGACAATTTCCCCCTCTCCTGGCTGATCCGAAAGGTCCTCTCCAAGGTCCGAATGGCGGACGAGACGGCCGAAGGACTGAAGTCGCTCGGGGAGAAGGGGGTGGTCGTCTACGCCCTGAAGCACGCCAGTCAGCTCAACAGCCTCATCCTCCGCGAACTGGCCGTGCGCAAAGGGATCCCCCCTCCCGTATACTGTCATGGGATCAACATGCTCCCCTGGCAGCCCTTCCCGATGGCCCTCCGGGTGGTGATCTACCACCTCTCCCGCCGGATCTTCGGGGGCGGCGATTCAGACCCCTCCAGGAGCGCCCATCTGCGGGAACTCGTTCTGGCGAAAAAAAGCGCCATCCTCCACCTGGGGTACTCGGAGCTCTTTGAGAACCCCTCCGTCGAGGAAGCGCTTTCGCAGCTGATGGACGCCCAGGAGGCCTCCGCCGTTCCGATCTACCTCTGCCCGGAGCTGATCACCTACGGGCGCCGGAGGGAGAAGGAGGAGGAGAGCCTGATCAACATCCTCTTCG
>JBFYYH010000030.1:0-3007 GCA_041310125.1 Syntrophaceae bacterium
CCTTTCGCTTCGCATTCAATCGTCTGGCTCGATCTGACGCCCTGAGCACTTGCAGTGTTGTTTTGAATGTTTATACGAGATCCGCTTTGGGGTAGCAAGCTTTTGCCCGTTGTTCCGTCCCTCGTCAAACGAGGAATCCCCGCGGATTCTTTTTGGACCGCTCTTCCCACCCAAGGAGGACGCGGTGCATTCTCTCCGCGACGTCGGGATAGGTGTCGATGACGTTGTAGTTCTCGCCCGGGTCGACGGAGAGGTCATACAGCAGGGGAGCCCTGTTTCCGAGTTGCTTCTTCCCCATCTTGTCTGCAAGATATTCCGCATCGAGAGGGATCGGCCAGGCGTACCGGTTCAATTTTCGGAAGTACTTCCACTTCCCGGAGCGGACGCCTTCCAGCCGGTCGTAATGATAGAAGTAGATGGCGTCGTGGGGCGACCGGAGACTCCCTCCGGAGAGCAGGCCCTCGATGTTCTTTCCGTCGATGATCCGGTCGGAGGGTTGCTCCACGCCCGCCAGTGAAAGGAGCGTGGGGAAGAGGTCCAGGTTCATCGCCGGTTCCGAAGAGACCGTGCCGGGCCGGATCCGCCCCGGCCATTTCGCGATGAACGGCACTCGGAATCCGCCCTCGTAGCTCTGCCCCTTCCGGCCCCTGAAGACCCCCGGACTTCCCTCGTACCAGGGGCCATTGTCGCTGGCAAAGAGGATCAGCGTGTTTTGCTCGATCTTTCGCTCCCGCAATGTCCTGATGATTTCCCCGACGCTCCAGTCGATCTCTTCCACTGCGTCGCCGAATTTTCCGGCTTTCGATTTTCCGGAAAACTTCTCCGACGCATACAGCGGCTGGTGCGGAAAGGTGTGGGCAAGATAGAGGAAGAAAGGTTTGTCACTCGACTCTTCGATAAAGGCCAACGCTTCCCGCGTGTACAGGCCGGTCAGCCTGGCCTGGTCTGTTCCGATGTCCGCCTCCAGGTGCGTTTCGTTCCGGAAGAGCGGGCATGGCTGCATGTCGTTGCTGTGGGGAACGCCGAAGTAGCGGTCGAAACCGTGCCGCAGCGGATTGAACTCCGGCTGCCGGCTGTAGTCGCCCAGGTGCCATTTGCCCACCATCGCGGTTCGGTAGCCTGCAACCTTCAGGGCTTCGGCGACGGTGATCTCCTTTCCGGAGAGCCCCTCGGCGACGCACTCCTCGTGCAGGTCTACGGAACCCAGCGGCGTGAAGAGGTAGGCAATCTTCCGTTCGATCCGGCGCAGGAGCGGCGAGTCCGCCGGATAGGGATTCCCGATGATGCCGGTCCGGAAAGGATAGCGCCCGGTCAATAGGCCCGCCCGCGCCGGCGCGCAGACGGCATTGCAGGAGTAGTAATCGGTGAAGATCACCCCGCTGCGGCCGAGGTCGTCGATGCGGGGCGTGCGGATGGCCCTGCCGCCGTAGCAGCCCAGGTCGCCGTAGCCCAGATCGTCGCAGTAGATGAGGACGACATTCGGTTTCGGGGCGGACGGATTCCGGAGGTGCAGCGGCCTCAGTTTGTCCTCGTCGGGATAGGGCCCGTAGACCTCGTCGATCGACGGCTTCTGGAACAGCTTATAACCCGCCGTACCGAGCACGGCCGCCCCGCCGATGGCAAGCCCGGCGCGGACCGATTTTTTCATCAGGTCACGCCTGGAGATTTTTTCAGCCATGTCCTGGATTCCCCGGTTTCCTCGCTGCTCCTGCCGCAGGGGCCGTCCCGCTCAATAGGCCCAGCAAAAGATCCCCTTGCCGACGATGTTCATCAGGATCGGAACGCTGTATATGGCGCAGATCGCCCGGATCTTGCCCCGGTCCGTCTTCATGCCGAGGACGAGGATGGCCGCCGCGTAGAAATGGAAGTAGCCGAAGAGGAAAATGAGCCAGACGCCGCCGAAGGAGAGTTTCCAGAAGGGATATTCCCAGACGAGGTGTCCGCCGATGTTCAGCAGGCATTCCACGAAAACGCAGAAGACCGAATAGCCGATCGCCCAGAACCAGCGGTTCGGCAGCCCCAGGATCTTCTCCTCCTTTTTCTCGGCAAGGGTGTGGTAGTAGATGATCCCGGAAATGGCGAACATGAACATGATCTCGATGTTCCACCCGATCATGGTTCTCAGGGCGGTGTCGCCGGGGGTGGTCCAGAGGGCGGAGTAGTTGGTGAAATGGAACACCCAGCCGTTCCAGGTCTCGTTGAAGAAATCCATGCCGAAAACGGTAAGGCCCGCGAAGACGGCATCCCAGTTCCCCGTCTCCCTGGCCTTCTTCATCTCCGTCACGTAGATGTAGATGACGATGGCCAGGAGGGGGATGACGTACCACTTGATCATCGTCAGGTCCCGCATTCCGTTCAGGGCAGCCTGCGAAGCTTGTGTCGGCATTGTCTGACCTCCTTTCAATGCAATCAGGGCACCCTTCTGCAAGGTTGCGTTTCCGGGCGGCCGTCACGGCGGTCGTCCGTCAAGCCGTCATCGCAATCATTCGATAACGTCCTGATTTGTCATTCCGAACCTCACGAGGGCAGGATCTCGAATCCCATCCCGCGGAATTCCTCACGGACCTCATCCTGGGTCCGGAGATAATCCGGGTGGATGATCTTTTTCGTCTTCAGATCGTACACCTCCTCGTACCGGTAACCCTTTTCGGGGCTCTTGATGCGCGCCTCGTACTTTCCGTAGAAGGCCTGCGCCAGCGGTTCGGCCTCCTTCCGGGAGAGGCGGGCGGCAGCCAGGCCGATCTCGGCGTGGAACTGGTGGTCCTTCGGGAGGAGCGAATTCGGCTCGACCGACTTGGCGGGATGGCCCGAGAAAATGTTGCCCCCGGCCGGCACGACCGAGAGCATGTAGGCGGCCATCTCGTAGTGGAACATCCTCGTCCCCGCGCCCCCGCCCAGGTAGGGGAGATTGACCGTGGGATAGCGCATGTTGCGGGCGTTGGCCTGGTTGGACATCCCGATCGCCCAGAGGAGCGGCTTCGTTGAGGAGAGGCGGAGGTTCTGGTGC
>JBFYYH010000031.1:0-11928 GCA_041310125.1 Syntrophaceae bacterium
AGACCTTTGCGGTACACAACGGGAAGAAATTCATCCCCGTCTTCGTGACGGAGAACATGGTCGGCCATAAACTGGGTGAATTTTCGCCGACCAGGACATTTTTCAGCCATGCCGGAGACCGCAAGACGAAACTGCGCAAGTAGAGGCGATCTTCGCGCGGGTGGACCGAGCCATTTACCATCGGCGGTTTGGAGTCAGTTATGGAAGCAAGAGCAATTGCAAAATATATCCGCATGTCGCCACAGAAGGTACGGCTGGTCGTGGACCTGGTCCGCGGAAAGCGGGTGGAGGAAGCCAGGCAGATCCTCCTTTTTACGAGGAAATATGCGGCGGGGCCCGTCCGCAAGGTTCTCCAGTCGGCACTGGCCAATGCGAAGCAGAATCCCGACATTGATGAAAATATCCTCTTCGTAAAAGAGATCTTCGTCGATCAGGGGCCTTCGCTCAAGAGATGGAGGGCGAGGGCCCAAGGGAGGGCCGCCGCGATCAAAAAGCGGATGAGTCATATCACCGTGGTCCTGGATGAACAGTAAGGCTGGAGGAGGTGGCAGTTGGGGCAGAAGGTAAACCCGATCGGGTTAAGGCTGGGTGGTATAAAAACATGGCGTTCTCAGTGGTTTTCGGAAAAGAACTACTGCGAAATGCTCCATGAGGATCTCAAGATCCGGAAGTTCCTCAAGGAAAAGCTGTATCACGCCGGCATCTCCAGGATAGAGATTGAAAGGGCTGCCAATAAGGCCAAGGTAAATATTCACGCGGCCCGCCCCGGGATCATCATCGGGAAAAAAGGGTCTGAGATTGAAAAACTGAAAAAGGATCTCGAGGGGATCAGCAAGAGCGAGTTGATCATCAACATCCTTGAAGTCCGCAAGCCGGAGATCGATGCACAACTGGTTGCAGAAAATGTGGCACAGCAGCTGGAGAGAAGGGTTGCGTTTCGCAGGGCGATGAAAAAGTGCGTCACCTCGGCGATCAAGTTCGGTGCAAAAGGAATCCGGGTGAACTGCGGAGGGCGTCTCGGTGGCGCTGAAATGGCGCGTTCCGAGTGGTATCGCGAGGGAAGGGTGCCCCTCCATACCCTGAGGGCCGATGTGGACTGCGGTTTTACAGAGGCCAAGACGGCATACGGCCTCATCGGGGTCAAGGTGATCATCTTTCACGGTGAAGTGCTGCCGGGAAGAAAAGAGGCTGCAAAATAGGTCTTTTCGAGAGATCCGCCATCCCGGACGGCCTGAGGATGCGCGGTCAGAACAGGGGCTTTAAAAGATGTTGATGCCGAAAAGGGTAAAATTCAGAAAATTGCAGAGGGGCCGGATGAGTGGAAAGGCCACGCGGGGGAACACCGTGGCCTTCGGCGAATACGCCCTTCAGGCGACGGAATGCGGATGGATCACGGCGAGACAGATCGAGGCGGCCCGCGTGGCGATGACACGCCACGTGAAGCGCGGCGGGAAAATATGGATTCGAATCTTCCCCCACAAGTCCGTAACGAAGAAACCGGCGGAAACCCGGATGGGAAAGGGAAAGGGCGCTCCGGAAGAATGGGTGGCGGTGATCAAGCCGGGCGTCGTCCTCTATGAGATCGAAGGGGTTTCCAAGGAGATCGCGAAAGAAGCTTTCTCCCTGGCTGCCCACAAGCTTCCCATCGGAACCAAGTTTCTTTCAAGGGAGATGTCTGATGAAAATTAAAGAGATCAGAGATCTTAGCGTGAGTGAGTTGCAGCAGAAGAGCCGGGAGCTCTCGGATGAGCTTTTCAAGCTCCGCCTTCGTCAAGCCTCTAAGCAGCTGGAGTCTCCTGCCATGCTGGGCCAGGTTCGCCGGGATATCGCCCGCATCAAAACGGTCCTCGTCGAAAAGGAGGAAAAGTAGTGGAGCAGCGCGGCAGGAAGAATTCCATCAAGGGTGTGGTGGTCAGCCACAAAATGGACAAAACCATTGTGGTCCGGGTGGAGCGTCTCGTGAAGCACTCCGTTTTTCACAAGTACATCAAGCGTTACGTGAAATACAAGGCCCACGATGAACAGAACAGCTGTCAGGTGGGCGACATGGTCCTGATCGTCGAGTCGCGGCCGCTGAGCAGGGAAAAGCGCTGGCGGATGGTGGAGATTCTGGAGAAGGCAAAGTAGATCACAGAACGGCGCTCGGCGGAAGGGCACGACCAACCATCGTTTGTGGCCGCCGCTTTGAGCGCAGTGGGGTGTGGATATGATTCAGATGCAGACCGTGTTGAATGTGGCGGACAATTCCGGTGCGAAGAAGGTGGCATGCATCAAGGTGCTCGGAGGGTCCAAGAGGAGATATGCCAGCCTGGGGGATGTCATTGTCATCGCCGTCAAGGAAGCCCTGCCGAATTCGAAGGTGAAAAAGGGCGACGTGATGAAGGCGGTGGTCGTCAGGACCGTCAAGGAGGTGAGGCGGCCGGACGGCTCTTACCTGAAATTTGACGACAATTCCGCCGTCCTCATCTCGAACCAGCTGGAGCCGATCGGGACGAGAATATTCGGGCCGGTGGCGAGGGAGCTCCGGGCAAAGCAGTTCATGAAGATCATATCGCTGGCACCCGAGGTGCTGTAGAGAATTCAGGTACAGGAACGGCTGAGGAACAAGCGATGCTGGAAAAGCGACTCAAAAAAGGGGATACCATCAAGGTCATTGCCGGAAAAGAGAAGGGCAAGACAGGGAAGATCCTGGCGATGATCGTCAACCGGGAACGGGTCACGGTGGAGAAGATCAACCTGATCAAGAGGCACAAGAAGCCCGATGCCAAAGGCAAGGGGGGCATCGTCGAGAAGGAGGGTCCGATTCACGTTTCCAATGTGATGTACCTGTGCGGTAAATGCGGAACCGGCGTGCGGATCGGAACCCGAATCCTGGACGATGGGAAAAAGGTGCGTGTCTGCGGCAAGTGTCACGAGATCTTAGATACATAGGCTGGGGAAAGATGGCAAGATTAAAAGAATATTATCTCCGGGAAGTCGTTCCGGCCCTCACCGAGGAGTTCCATTACGCGAACCCGATGGAAGTGCCCAGGATGGTGAAAATCGTCGTCAACATGGGACTTGGGGAGGCCATTCACAACATCAAGATCCTGGACAGTGCCTTGGAGGAACTCACCCGGATCGTCGGGCAGAAGCCGGTCATCACCAAGGCGAGGAAGTCGATTGCGACCTTCAAGCTTCGTCAGGGGATGTCCATCGGATGTTGCGTTACCCTGAGAAGGGAAAGGATGTACGAGTTCTTCGACCGTTTGGTCAGCGTGGGTCTTCCCCGTGTGCGTGACTTTCGGGGAATCTCCCCGAAATCGTTCGACGGCAGGGGGAATTTCTCGCTCGGACTCAAGGAGCAGATTATCTTTCCAGAGGTCGAATACGACAAGGTCGAAAAGATCAGAGGGATGAACATCGCCATCGTCACGACGGCCAAGACCGACGACGAGGCGAGGCAGCTCCTGAAACGGATGGGAATGCCGTTCAGAATCTGAAAACGTCAGGGCGCGGGCATATTTCTGGAGGGTTGAGAGTGGCAAAGACATCCTTGATAGTCAAGGCCGGTAGAAAGCCGAAATTCTCGGTCAGGAGCTACAACCGGTGTCCGTTGTGCGGGCGGCCGAGGGCCTATTATCGGAAATTTGATATGTGCAGAATCTGCCTCAGGAACCTTTCGCTGAAGGGGGAAGTTCCGGGCGTGATCAAATCCAGCTGGTAGAAAAAGAGGAGCTGTAATATGGGGATGACCGATCCGATCGCGGATATGCTCACCAGGATCCGGAACGCCAACCGCATTCACTTCAAGAGCGTGGACGTGCTGAATTCGCGAATCAATCTCAACATGGCGAAGGTGCTGAAAAAATCCGGTTACATCAGCGGCTATGACGTCAAGAAGGATCCGCGCGGGCATGATGTGTTGCGGGTCTACCTGAAGTACCCGGATGCCAAGAGGACGGTGATTACGGATATTCAGCGGGTCAGCAAGCCGGGGAGAAGGGTTTACGTGAAAAGCGAGAAGATTCCTCAGGTGCTCAACGGTTATGGCATTTCCATCCTCTCCACCTCCAAGGGGGTCATGACCGACAAGGAAGCGCGGGAATTGAGCCTTGGCGGAGAAGTTCTCTGCAATGTATGGTAGTCAGCCGTAGGGGCGCACTGGAAATCGGGGGATTGCTTCATGTCAAGAATTGGGAAGATGCCGGTGGAAATTCCAGCCGGTGTGAAGATCAGCCAGGATCATTCCGTCATCCGGGTGGAGGGGCCGAAGGGAAAACTGTCCATGGAAGCCCCGAAGGGGGTGGAAGTGATTCTCTGCGAGAAGACCGTCGAGATCAGGAGGTCTTCCGATGGGAGAAGGGAGAGATCCTTTCACGGCCTGGTCAGAACCCTGGTGGACAACATGGTCAAAGGGGTCAGCAAGGGCTTTGAGAAGGGGCTGGAGATCTCCGGCGTTGGATACCGCGCCGAGGTCGCGGGCGACATGCTGAAGCTGACGGTCGGTTTTTCCGCCCCGGTCGAGTACGCGATCCCCGAGGGGATCCAGATCAAGGTCGACAAGCAGGTCAACATCCTGGTTTCCGGCATCGACAAACAGCAGGTCGGCCGGGTCGCGTCGGAGATCCGTAGCCTGAAAAAGCCGGAGCCCTATAAGGGAAAAGGCATCAAGTACGTGGGAGAGCAGATCCGGCGCAAGGTCGGAAAGTCGGTTGGGGCCTGAGGATTCGGTGCGCCCGGCGCACCCCGTGAAGAGGTAGGACATTGGCGACGAAAAAAATCGAAAAGATCCGGATCAAGAGGAAAAAGAGGGTCAGGGGAAAGATCTCCGGGACCGAGACGAGGCCGCGCCTGTCGGTTTTCAGGTCTGCCGTTCATATTTATGTTCAGGCCATTGCCGACGATTCGGGCAGGACCCTGGCGGAAGCCTCCACGCTCAGCGAGGATCTCGCAAAATCGATCCAGGGCCTCGGGAAGACGGAAGCGGCCAGGGCGGTCGGCTCGCTCCTCGCAAACCGGCTGAAGGCCATGGGCATTGAAGAGGCGGTGTTTGATCGCGGAAGGTTCCTCTATCATGGACGGGTGAAGTCTCTGGCAGAAGGGGCGAGGGAAGCGGGGCTGAAGTTTTAAGTCTTTAATGCGACAATCGATAGGGAAGGAAACGATCGTTGGAAAGTAAGAATATGGAAGAATTGGAGCTTCTCGACAGGGTGATCGCGATCAACAGGACGGCCAAGGTGGTGAAAGGCGGGCGCCGGTTCCGGTTCAGCGCCATCGTCGTGGTCGGCGACGGGAAAGGGGCGGTCGGCGCCGGTCTGGGCAAGGCGCACGAGGTTCCCGAGGCGATTCGCAAGGGGATGGAGCAGGCCAAGAAGACCATGATCCGGGTCGCGATTGAAAACAGGACGATTCCCTACAGCGTGATCGGTCATTACGGCGCGGGGAAAGTCCTGCTGAAACCCGCTTCCGAAGGGACCGGACTCATCGCAGGGGGAGCCGTCCGCGCCGTTCTTGAGGTGGCCGGGGTTCAGAACATCCTGACCAAGTGTCTCGGATCGCACAATCCCCACAACCTGGTCAAGGCGACCATCGAGGGGCTGGGACAGCTCAAGGCGCCGGCAGAGATTTCCGCGGTCCGCGGCAAGGGAATGACCGGAATGAACGTATAAAGGGGCAGGTTGTGGGAAAAAAGCTGAAAATCACACTGGTGAAAAGTTTTATCGGCCGTCCCGAAGCGCAGCGCCGGGTCCTTCGCGGCATGGGTTTGGGAAAGGTCAACAGAACCGTCTTGCTGAACGATACGCCTGAAACCCGCGGGATGATCCGCAAGGTCGATCACCTCGTGTCTGCGGTGGAAGTCGAGGAGAACGGGAAATGAATTTGGGAACGTTAAGACCGCCGGAAGGATCGCGGAAGAAGAGAAAGAGGGTCGGCCGCGGCGACGGTTCCGGACACGGGGGAACGGCGGGAAAGGGAGACAAGGGACAGAACGCCCGCTCGGGTCGCAGTGTCCGCCCCAATTTCGAAGGGGGACAGATGCCTCTTTCGCGAAGACTCCCCAAACGGGGCTTCAAGAATCCGATGAGGCGCGTCATCGCCGCGGTGAATATCGCGGATTTAAGACGCTTCCCGGAGGGGTCGGTCGTGGATCGGGAGACCCTGCTTTCGATGGGTCTTGTGAAGCGGAAGGCGGACGGGATCAAAATCCTGGGCAAAGGGGAGATCGGCTTCCCCCTCTCCCTGAAGGTGGACATGATCAGCCGCGGGGCACGGCAGAAGATCGAGGCCGCCGGCGGCACAATCGTCGAGGTCATCTGATTTGTTAGAAGGTTTAAAAAACATCTCCAAAATTCCGGAACTGCAGAAGAGGATCCTTTTCACTTTTCTTCTTCTGGCGGTTTATCGGCTCGGCGCCCATGTCCCCACGCCGGGGATCGATACGGCGGCCCTGGCTGCCTTTTTCGAGCAGGCGAAGGGATCTCTGCTGGGGCTCTTTGACATGTTTGCCGGGGGGGCTCTGAGCAACCTCTCGGTCTTTGCCCTGGGGATCATGCCCTACATCAGCGCATCGATCATCCTGCAGCTCCTGACCGTGGCGGTTCCGCATCTGGAAAAACTCTCCAAGGAGGGCGAGGCGGGCCGGAGAAAAATCACGCAATACACCCGTTATGGAACGGTGGTTCTCAGCCTTATCCAGGGCTTTGGTATCGCGATCGGTCTCGAAAACATGGCGGGGCCCACGGGCGCTTCGATCGTGATCACGACCGGCTGGGGTTTCCGTCTGATGACCGTGATCACCTTGACGGCCGGTACGGCCTTCATCATGTGGCTGGGTGAGCAGATCACGGAAAAGGGGATCGGAAACGGCATTTCGCTGATCATTTTTGCCGGCATTGTGGTCCGGGGGCCGGAGGCGATCGTCAACACCTTCCGCCTCCTGGCGGCGGGAGAAATGGGGATCTTCTTCATCCTGATCCTCGTCTTGACGATGGTCCTGGTCGTCGGCGTGATCGTCTTCGTCGAGAGCGGGCAGAGACGGATCCCCGTCCAGTATGCGAAACGCGTCATCGGGAGGAAGATGTACGGCGGTCAGACGACCCACCTGCCGCTGAAGGTCAATTCGGCGGGGGTCATTCCGCCGATCTTCGCCTCGTCGATCATCATGTTTCCGGCGACGATCGCGAACTTCATCCCCCACCCCTGGATGAAATCGGTGGCGGACATGCTGATTCCCGGACGGGTGGGCTATGAGCTCCTCTACGTGGCGTTTATCGTCTTCTTCTGCTTTTTCTATACCGCCGTGACCTTCAACCCGGTGGACGTGGCCGACAACATGAGGAAATACGGCGGCTACGTTCCCGGTATCCGGCCGGGCAAGAAAACGGCCGAGTACATCGACGACGTCCTGACGAAGCTGACATTTGGCGGGGCGATCTATGTGTCCGCCGTTTGTGTGCTTCCCAGCATCCTGATCAGCTCTTTCAATGTTCCCTTCTATTTCGGAGGGACGGCCCTTCTGATCGTCGTCGGGGTTGCCCTGGATACGGCCGGGCAGATCGAGACCCACCTGCTGACGAGACAGTACGAAGGGTTCATGAAGAAAGGGCGGATTGCCAGAAGGCGATGACGGATGCGGGACCGCCGGAGCAAGCGGATCATTGACATGGTTATCCTGAAGTTGCCGGACGAGATTGAAAAGCTGCGGACGAGCAACCGGATCGTTGCGGAGATTCTCGGGGAACTGCGGGAGAGGATCAGGCCGGGCGTGACCACCCGCGACCTGGACCGGCTTTCCGAAGAGCTGTCTCGCAGGAAAAGGGTCAGGCCGGCATTCAAGGGATACCGGGGTTATCCCTTCGCTCTTTGCACATCGGTCAACGGGGAAGTGGTTCACGGGATGCCCTCGGACAGGCCTCTCGTATCCGGGGATATCCTGAGCCTCGATTTCGGGGTGGATTACAAGGGGTACTTCGGCGATGCGGCCATCACCGTTCCGGTGGGGAAGGTTTCTCCGCAAGCGCAGAGGCTGATAAAGGTGACCGAAGAGGGCCTATGCGAAGCGATCGGGCAGGCCGTCGCGGGGAATCGGCTCGGGGATGTTTCGGCCGCGGTCCAGGAATGTGTCGAAAGGGCGGGTTTTTCGGTTGTTCGGGATTTTGTCGGTCACGGAATCGGCAGAAATCTCCATGAAGAACCGCAGATCCCGAATTACGGCGTGCGGGGGAGGGGAATCGAACTCAAGCCGGGGATGGTCCTCGCTCTGGAGCCGATGGTCAATGAAGGCAGTTACCGTGTGAAGGTTCTGCCGGACGGGTGGACCGTGGTGACGGAAGACGGGAAGCTCTCCGCTCATTTTGAACATTCCGTGGCGATTACGGAAAACGGCCCGGATATCCTCAGCCTGATCCGGTGAAAGAGGATTCACAGGGAGAGGGGACCGGATGATCTCCGGTTTCGGATCGGATATTATGGCGAAAGAGGAAGCGATCGAGGTGGAAGGCCGGGTGGTGGAGCCCCTGCCCAATGCCATGTTTCGAGTGGAACTGGAAAACGGCCACCGCGTTCTGGCCCATATTTCCGGGAAGATGAGGATGCATTTCATCAAGATTCTCCCGGGCGACAAGGTCACGGTGGAGCTGTCCCCCTATGACCTGACCCGGGGACGAATCGTGTACAGGACAAAATAGCGAAGGCGCCTGCCCGGTCGGCGGATCGCGCCGCGCCTTCGGCATTGAGGGGTGATGGTCGTGAAAGTACGTTCTTCGGTCAAAAAAATATGCGAGAAATGCAAGATCGTCAAAAGGCGCGGCGTGTTGCGCGTGATTTGCGAAAATCCGAAGCATAAGCAGCGTCAGGGATAAGGATTCAAACCTTCAGGAGGTACCAGGTGGCACGAATTGCAGGCGTGGATTTGCCCAAGAACAAAAGGATGGAGATCGCCCTGACCTACATTTACGGGATCGGGCGGACGAAATCAAAAGAGATCCTTCGCGAGGCCGGTGTCAGTCCGGAGACGAAGACGGATCATCTTGCCGATTCGGAAATCACCGCCATCCGGAATATCATCGACAAGGAACAGAAGGTCGAAGGGGATCTGCGGCGCGAGATTTCCATGTCCATCAAGCGGTTGATGGATATCGCAACCTACCGGGGGATGAGACACCGCAAAGGCCTGCCTGTCCGCGGTCAGAGGACGAGCACCAACGCCAGGACGAGAAAGGGACCGAGACGGTCGATCGCCGGCAAGAAGAAATAGGGAAACGGATCCGGAGGACCCATGGCAAAGCCAGTGAGAAAAACGGGAAAGAAGAAGGAAAAAAAGAATATCTCCGAGGGGATTGCCCACATCCAATCGACCTTCAACAATACGATCGTGACGATCACCGACCTGGGCGGGAATGTCATCGCCTGGGCGTCCGCGGGAATGCAGGGATTCAAGGGGTCGAGGAAAAGCACCCCCTTCGCGGCGCAGATGGCTGCGGAGGATGCCGTGAAGAAGGCCAGGGAGCATGGATTGAGGACGGTTCAGGTCTATGTCAAGGGACCCGGATCGGGAAGGGAGTCGGCGCTGAGATCGCTTCAGTTGGCGGGGCTGAGGATCAGCCTGATCCGCGACGTGACGCCCATTCCCCACAACGGATGCCGTCCCCCCAAGCGAAGAAGGGTTTAAGCGATGGCCACCCGCCGGACTCCGTAGAGGGTCGGAGAGGGCTGCAGATCATCAAAGATTTTTCAAAGGATTATTGATCGTCGATCAGGGAGGCATTTTTGGCAAGGTATAGAGAATCCACGTGCAGGTTGTGCCGGAGAGAGGGTCTGAAGCTGTTTCTCAAGGGAGACCGCTGCTACAGTGAGAAGTGCGCCTTCGAAAGAAGGAGCTATGCGCCCGGAGATCACGGCCAGATGCGGAAAAAATTCTCCGATTACGGCGTTCAGTTGAGAGAGAAGCAGAAGCTCAAGAGGATGTACGGCCTGCTGGAAAAGCAGTTCCGGGGATATTTCGAAAAAGCCGACCGGCAAAAAGGGGTTACCGGAACGAACCTCCTCCTCTTTCTGGAGAGAAGACTGGACAACATGGTCTTCCGGATGGGCTTTGCAAATTCGCGGACGGAGGCGAGGCAGCTTGTCCGGCACAACCATTTCACGGTCGGCGGAAAACCGGTCAACATTCCCTCCTATCTGGTCAAGCCGGGAGAGGAGATCCAGGTCCGGGAGGGAAGCCGCAAGGTCGAACGGATTTTGGAGGCCATGGAAACCGTTGCCAGGCGGGGAGTGCCTCAATGGCTGGAACTCGACAAGACAAACTTCAGGGGCGTCGTAAAGACGCTTCCTACCCGAGATGAGCTGACGATGCCGGTGAAGGAACAGCTGATCGTGGAGCTTTACTCCAAGTAGCCACCAACCAGGTATCCGAAGGGCAGGGAAGGAAATTATGCAGAGCAACTGGCGCAGTTTCATTAAACCGAAAAGAATTGACATCGATGAAACGACCCATACCCGTCTTTACGGGGAATTCAGCTGCCAACCGCTGGAACGAGGTTTCGGTACGACCCTGGGGAACGCCCTGCGAAGGATTCTCCTCTCTTCCATCCAGGGTGCGGCCATCGTCTCCGTGAAAGTGGATGGGGTCCTTCACGAGTTTTCCACGATTCCGGGGATTAAGGAAGATGTGACCGATATCATCCTCAATCTGAAGGGGGTGCGGCTGAAACTCCATCAGGACGGGCCCCGGACGCTCCGGATCGATACCTCCCGTGAAGGGGTGATCACCGCGGCGGACATCATCGCCGATTCAACGGTGGAGATCCTCAATCCCGATCACCATATCGCGACGTTGATCGGCGATGCCACCTTGAAGGCGGAAATGGTCGCGAAGATGGGCAAGGGTTATGTGGCGGCCCAGAAAGAAAGGGACCCGGAGCAGCCCGAAGGGACCATCAACATCGATGCGATCTTTTCCCCGATTAAGAAAGTCAATTATACGATCACCTACGCGAGGGTGGGACAGGTTGCGGACTATGACCGTCTGATTCTCGAGGTCTGGACGGATGGGAGCGTCCTCCCGGAGGATGCCGTGGCCTATGCCGCAAAAATCCTCAAGGAACAGCTGGATCCCTTCATCAATTTTTCCGAAGCGGAAGAACCCCAGGGTCTTCCCGAATCCCCCGCTGAAGGGGATGTGAACGAGATTCTTCAGCGGCATGTGGATGACCTGGAACTTTCCGTGCGGTCGGCCAATTGCCTGAAGAACGCGGGCATCAACCTGATCGGGGAACTGGTCCAGAAAACGGAAGCGGAGATGCTCAAAACCAAGAATTTCGGCCGGAAGTCATTGAACGAGATCAAGGAGATCCTGATTGAGTCGGGTCTCAGTTTCGGCATGAAGCTGGATTTCCCCCCATGGAACAGGGCGGAAAAAACCGACGAAGCGGCCGCCGAAGTTGATTAGAATCGCTCGCTGGAAAGGATGATGCAGGATGGGCCAAGGAAAGTTTGGAAGCAAACTGGGGAGGACGACCGGCCATCGCAAGGCGATGCTCCGGACGATGGTGACCTCCTTTCTGAAATTTGAGAAGATCAAGACCACCGACATGAAGGCCAAGGAACTCCGGAAAGTGGCAGAGAAGATGATCACGCTCGGCAAGAGGGGCGATCTCCATGCGAGAAGGCAGGCCGCTGCTTATGTCCGTGAGAGGGAGACGGTGGGGAAGCTATTCGGAGAGCTTTCGGATCGCTATCGGGACCGGTCGGGCGGTTACACGCGGATCGTCAAGACGGGCTACCGCGTGGGCGACAACGCCCCCATGTCCATCATCGAGTTCGTTCGCGATGCCGAACCGGAAAAGGCGCGAAAGAAGTCCCCGACCCAGAAGAAATAACCGCAATGCGGAGGGCGGGCACTTGTCCCGCCCTCCCGCAGGACAGAAATTCCCCCCTTGTATTTTT
>JBFYYH010000032.1:0-2564 GCA_041310125.1 Syntrophaceae bacterium
TAACCGACGGGGAGATCGCCGCCGCGGGGTCGCAGCAAGGAAGAGCAGAACGAAGAATGTAAGGAAGAGAAGATTTTCGAGGATCGTCAACCCCAATAGGAAGACCTCCCCATCGCTGATGCGATGTGGAAGCACTGGAGAGGAGGCGCCATGAATTTCCCCGATTACCGGCCGAGGAGGCTGAGAAAAAGCGAGAATTTCCGGAGGATGGTCCGGGAGACGGAACTCTCCGCGGATCACCTGATCTACCCTTTGTTCGCAGTGCCGGGGCAGAAGGTCAAGAAACCGATCGCCTCGATGCCGGGGATCTTCCAGATGTCCGTCGATCACCTCGTGAAGGAGGCGGAGCGGGCACGGGGGCTGGGGATCCCGGCGGTTCTCCTCTTCGGGATCCCGGAGAACAAGGATGAAATTGCCTCCGGGGCGATGGCCGCCGGCGGGATCGTCCAGCGGGCAATCCGGGGGATCAAGGAGAAGGTCCCTGACCTCCTTGTCATCACGGACGTCTGCCTCTGCGAATACACGAGCCACGGCCACTGCGGGATGATCGAAAAGGGGGAGGTGGACAACGACAGCACCCTGGAGGTCCTCGCGGAAACGGCCGTCTCCCACGCGAAGGCGGGGGCGGACATGGTCGCCCCGTCGGCGATGATGGACGGCCAGGTCGGCGCGATCCGCGAGGGCCTCGACGAGGCGGGCTTTGATACCGTTCCGATCATGGCCTACTCGGCGAAGTACGCCTCCTGCTTCTACGGCCCGTTCCGGGAGGCGGCCGAGAGCGCCCCCGCCTTCGGGGACCGGAAGAGCTACCAGATGGACCCGGCGAACTCCGACGAGGCGATGCGGGAGATCACCCTCGACGTGGCGGAGGGGGCGGACGTGATCATGGTCAAGCCGGCCCTCCCCTATCTCGACATCCTCCGCCGGGCGAAGGAGGAGTTCGACCTGCCGCTGGCCGCCTACCAGGTGAGCGGCGAGTTCGCGATGATCCGGGCGGCGGCGCAGATGGGCTGGCTGGACGGCGAGCGGGCGATGATGGAATCGCTCATGGCGATCCGCCGGGCCGGGGCGGACATGATCATCACCTATTTCGCCCCCGACGTCGCACGCATTCTGGGGAAATAGGATGATTCATGGCCATTCCCACGAAGGCTTCGCTGGAAATGACACAATCAGCGGGGATGACGGGAATCGCCGATACGGATTTCCGCTTCTGCGAAAATGACCGGATCGGCGGGAATCGTTTGGATGTTAGGAATGACGGGGGAAACCGACTGGATGGCGCACGGATGAACAAGGCCTCTTCCGCTCTATTGCCCGCAGATCTGCGACTGGTCGCCTGGGAGGTGACGCGGAGCTGCAACCTGGCGTGCGCCCACTGCCGGGCCTCCTCGCTGCGGGGCCCCTACGCGGGGGAGCTCGGCACGGAGAAGTGCCTGCGGCTCCTGGACGAGATCGCGGCGGTCGCGAAGCCGGTCGTCATTCTCACCGGCGGCGAGCCGATTCTGCGGGAGGACCTCTGCGAGATCGCCGCCTACGGGGATGGAAAAGGGCTGCGGATGGTCCTCGCGACGAACGGGACGCTCGTGGACGAGGCGGTTGCCGGCAGGATGATCGAGGCGGGGATCCGCCGCGTCAGCGTCAGCCTCGATGGGGCGGATGCGGCCAGCCACGACGCCTTCCGCCGCGTCCCGGGCGCCTTCGAAGGCGCGCTGGCCGGGATCGCGGCGATGCGGAAGGCGGGGATGGAGTTCCAGATCAACACGACGATCACCCGGGCGAACCTCCCGCGAATCCGGGAGATCCACGATCTGGCGCATCGGCTGGGCGCGGCCGCGCACCACATCTTCCTCCTCGTCCCGACGGGGCGGGGGAAGGAGATGGCCGGCCAGGCGATCAGTTCCCTCGCCTATGAGGAGACGCTCAACTGGTTCTACGAGGAGGGCCTGAATTGTCCGATCCAGCTCAAGGCGACCTGCGCCCCCCATTATTATCGGATCTTCCGCCAGCGCCGAAAGGAGGGGGGTGGGGTATCCCCGGGATCGGCCGCGGGCGGCGGGGGCCATCCCCTCCATGCGATGACCCGGGGCTGCCTCGGCGGGAGCGGTTTCTGCTTCATCTCCCACACGGGGCAGATCCAGCCCTGCGGCTATCTGGAGCTGGACTGCGGCCAGGTTACCCAAATGGGGTTTGCCGAGATCTGGAGGGACTCCCCCATTTTCCGGGATCTGCGCGATCTCGGCCGGTACGGCGGGAAGTGCGGCCGCTGCGAATTCCTCCGGGTCTGCGGCGGCTGCCGGGCGCGCGCCTACGAGGCAACGGGGGATTACCTCGCTGAGGAGCCGCTCTGCATTTATGAACCGAATCGCCATGGATGACATCGACCGGAAACTGCTGAACCTGATCCAGGAGGATTTCCCGATCGCGGCGGAACCGTTCGCCGAGGTGGGCGCGCGCCTGGGGATCGGCGAGGCGGAGGTCCTCCGGCGGGTCGCCCGGCTCAAGGAGGAGGGGATCATCCGGCGGATCGGGGCGGTCTTCGATCTCCGGAAACTGGGCTTCGT
>JBFYYH010000033.1:0-5317 GCA_041310125.1 Syntrophaceae bacterium
TCGTGGCCGCGACGATCGGCGCGCTCATCGGTGTCCTGCTGGCCTACGTGATCGTCCGGGGGAAGTTCTTCGGCCGGACCTTCATCGAGATGGTCTCCCTCTCCGGGTTTGCCCTCCCCGGGACCGTCCTCGGCATCGGCTACCTGCTCGCCTTCAGCGCCCCGCCGCTGAAGCTGACCGGCGGGATCATGATCCTGGCCCTTAACTGCGTCTTCCGCTTCCTTGCGGTCGGCGTGGAGGCGGGGATCAGCAAGCTCCACCAGATCAACATCGAGATCGAGGAGGCATCCGCCGATCTCGGAGCCAGCTTTCTGACCACCTTCTACCGGATCGTCCTCCCGATCATGTTTCCCGCCTTTATCGCAGGATTCATCTACACCTTCATGACGGCGATCGTCTCCCTGAGCGCCGTCGTTTTCCTGGTCAGTCCGGGCTTCGACCTGGCCGCCGTGAAGATCTTCGATGCGGCCGTGTACGGGGAGATCGGGATCGCCTCCGCGACGACCATGAAGCTCGTCCTGATCGTCATGATCTGCATGGCGATCCTGAACTACATCAGCAAGAAGACCAAAATCGGCGCCGGCCTGGAGAAGAAAGGAATCGCTTGATCTATGGACGTCAAAGCCAATGAAAAACCGATGTTGATCCTCAAGGACATCCACAAGTTTTACGGGACGAACGAGGTCCTCAAGGGGGTCTCTCTGGAGGTGAGAAGGGGGGAACTCGTCACCTTCGTCGGGCCGAGCGGATGCGGGAAGACGACGCTGCTGCGGCTCATCGGCGGATTCACCGACATCAGCTCCGGCGACATCATCCTCGACGGCCAACGGATCAACGATCTTCCGCCCAACCTCCGGGATACGAGGATCTGCTTCCAGAACTACGCCCTGTTTCCCCACATGACGGTTGCGGAGAACGTCGGCTACGGCCTGAAGATCAACAAGTGGCCGAAAGACAAGATCGCCGCCAGGGTCAACGAACTGCTCGACATGGTCGAACTCGAGGCGTTCGGGGAGCGGATGATCGACAAGCTCAGCGGCGGCCAGCAGCAGCGGGTCGCCTTTGCCCGGGCGCTCAGCCTGGAGCCGAAGGTGCTTCTCCTGGACGAGCCTCTCTCCAACCTGGATGCGAACCTGCGCCTCGTCATGCGGGAGGAGATCCGCAAGCTCCAGGAGCGGCTGCACATCACGACGGTCTTCGTGACGCACGACCAGTTCGAGGCGATGGCGATTTCCGACCGCCTGGTCGTCATGAAGGACGGGCTGATCGAACAGATCGGGACCCCGATCGAAATCTACGAGAAGCCGGCCAATGAGTTCATCGCCTCCTTCGTCGGGTACGTCAACTTCATGGGTGGCCGGGTGGCGTCGCTCGACGATGCGACGCGCAATGCCGTCGTCGCCACCGAGTACGGGAACATCGAAATCTGCCTGGAGCAGGACAACATCCGAAGCGGGGACGACGTCCTGATGGTCATCCGCCCGGAGAGCCTTTCCCTCTCGCTGGATTGCGGGCACAAAAAACAGAACGTGATCTGCGGCACCCTGAAATCCTATATGTACGCGGGGTCGATCGCGAAGTGCACGGTGATGGTCGGCGGCAAGAAGATGATCATCGACCAGTACAACCCGCGGGACGCGCAGCAGTTCCTCCACGCGGCGGATGTCGAGGTCGAAATCCCCCGCAGCGTCCATCTGCTGAAGAAAGAGTAGCGTCCCTGAATCCGAAAAGGCCGGCTGCGGAAGAAGCGGCCGGCCTTTTTTCTGTGTTGTGCCCGGCAGGGCGCACTCACTTTTTATTCTCGGGAAACGTCTCCATTCAGGAAATCGAAAACGGCCGGGTTCCGCAAATTCGCGGAACCGGCCGTTTTCGCATTTGAAGAAGGATATTCAGAACTACAGCAGTTTTTCGATGGGAGTGAGCTTGAGGCCGAAGGCGTCGGCGACGCCCTTGTAGGTGACCTCGCCCTTGACCACGTTGGCGCCTTTCCGGATTTCCAGGTTCTCCTTCATCGCCTTCTTCCAGCCCTTGCCCGCGATTTCCACCGCATAAGGGAGGGTGGCGTTGGTCAGCGCGAGGGTGGAGGTCTTGGCGACCGCACCCGGCATATTGCCGACGCAGTAGTGGATGATGCCGTCGACCGTGTATACCGGATCCTTGTGGGTCGTGGCCTTGGAGGTTTCGAAGCAGCCCCCCTGGTCGATCGCCACGTCCACCAGGACCGCCCCCTTCTTCATGGTCTTGAGCATGTCGCGGGTGACGAGCTTCGGCGCCTTTGCCCCGGGGATCAGAACGGATCCGATCACGGCGTCCGCCTCGCGGATCAGTCTGCGGATCGTTTCCGGCGAAGACATCAGGACGAAGCAGTTGGGCGGCATCACGTCGCTCAAGTAGCGGAGCCTCGGCAGCCAGGAGTCGACCACGTACACCTTTGCGCCCAGGCCGCACGCCATTTTCGCTGCCTGCGTGCCGACCGTTCCCGCCCCGATCACCAGGACCGTCGCCGGTTCCACCCCGGGCACGCCGCCGAGCAGCACACCGGCGCCGCCGTATTCCATCTCCAGATACTTGGCCGCCTCCTGGATCGCCATCCGCCCCGCCACCTCGCTCATCGGGATCAGCAGGGGGAGAGATCCGTCGGCCTTCTGGATCGTCTCGTAGGCGATGCCGATCGAGCGGGTCTTGATCATCGCCCGGGTGAGCACCTCGTCCGCGGCGAGGTGGAGGTAGGTGAAGACGATCTGATCCTTCCGGATCATCCCGTATTCCGACGGCATGGGTTCCTTGACGTGCATGACCATTCCCGAACGGTCGTAGATCTCCTTAGCAGTCAGGACGATTTCGGCGCCGGCGGCGGCATAGGCCTTGTCGGTAAATCCGCTGCCGGCACCGGCATTCTTCTCGACCAGTACCGTGTGTCCGCTTTCCCTCATGACTTCCACCCCCGCAGGGGTCATGGAGACCCGGTTCTCCTCCGTCTTAATCTCCTTGAGTATCCCTACGATCATTGCCTTACCTCCCTGAATGTGAATTCTGTCGACAGACCATCGGATGACCGTTTATCGTTTCACGCTGCTCAGTCCTTCCAGAACATCGATTCCTCGATGGATTTCACGAGCCTCTCCATGTCGGCCGGGGTGACGTCCCCGATATTTCCGATCCGGAAGGCGCTGGCCTTGGATACTTTTCCCGGGTAGATCACGAATCCCTTCGTCTTGAGCCGGTCATAGAAGGTTTTGAAGTCGTATTTCTCGCTCTCCGGGCTGTAGAAAGAAGTGATGAAATGACCCTGGCAGGCGTCCGGCAGGAGCGTCCGGAATCCGAGTCTTCTCATGCCGTCGACGAGGGTTCTGTGGTTCCTGCGGTAGCGCTCCGTTCTCGCCGGGATGCCCCCCTCCTCCTCCAGCTCCTTCAGAGCCTGATGGAAGGCCCGGACGACGTGGGTCGGTGAGGTGTAGCGCCACTTCCCCTTGTCGTTCTCCATCGTGTTCCACTGGTCATAGAGATCCAGCGACAGGGAGCGGGCCCGCCCCTTGCACTTCGCCAACTCCTCCTTCTTGGCGATGATGAACCCGAATCCGGGGACCCCTTGGATGCACTTGTTGGCGCTGCTGACGATGAAGTCGCAGTCGAGGGCCGCGATGTCGATCGGGATCCCGCCGAAGCTGCTCATCGCGTCGACGATGAACACCTTCCCGTGCTTCTTGACGGTTTTCCCGATCTCCTCGATCGGGTTGAGCATCCCGGTCGTGGTTTCGGAGTGGACTACGGCGACATGGGTGATTGCCGGATCGGCCTTCAGCGTGGTCTCCAGCTTCTCCAGATCGGGAGGATCGAGTTCCCCACTGTCGTTGACCACGCAATCGATCTTCAGGGTCCTTGCGATCTGAACGATCCGGTCGCCGTAGGCGCCGTTGGGGAGGACCAGCAGCTTGCCCCCATCCGGCAGCGCCGAACTGATGATCGATTCCACGGCGAAGGTGCCGCTTCCCTGCATCAGAACGCAGGTGTAGAGGTCGGTCCGGTCCGTTCCGAGCCGGACCAGTTTTTCACGGACCTCCTGCACCAGGGTCTTGTAGTCATCGTCCCAGGTGCACCAGTCCCGGAGCATCGCCGCCTTGACGCTCTTCGTCGTGGAAAGAGGTCCCGGCGTCAGCAGCAGATAGGGATTGTCCGGCAGGTTTTGAATGTCCATGGCGTTTCCTCCTTCAATCTTTCATTCCGCGGGTCATCCCGTTTCGGGAAAGCATTATTCCTCGAATGTTCCTGAAATCAGATGTATACATTTCATGGCATAAGTCAAACGAATAATAATCATAGGTTGGATTACCTGATTTCATGGATAGCAATTTGCAGGTTGCCCAGCGTTCTCCCGGCATCATCCGCGAACGAACGGATGGAGTCCTCATCTCCGGGAAAAGTGTGTGGGTCAGACCAACTCGGCAAAAAGATCGTAATCATCGGCGGCGATGATCCGGCAGCCCACCAGCATACCCTCGCGGAGGGCTTCCCCCCGGACATGCGTCACTCCGTCAATCTCCGGGGCCTGGCGCCGGCACCTTCCGACATGGGAATAACCTTCGAGATCTCCCCGTCCTTCAACGAGAACCTCCTGTCGGGTGCCGATGAGGGATTCGTTGATCTCGCGGGAGATCCCGGCCTGCTCCTCCATCAGGACGCCCCGGCGCCGCTCCTTTTCCCTCTCGGAAATCCGCGAGCGGCGGCCGGCGGCCTCCGTTCCCTCCTCCCGGGAGTAGGCAAAGACCCCGAGATGATCGAAACGAAATTCGCGGATGAAGGAAAGCAGGTGTTCGAACCTGCGGGGCGTCTCCCCCGGAAATCCCACGATGAGGGAGGTCCGCAGGGCGATCCCGGGGACGATCTCCCGCGCCTTGCGGATCACGTCCCGGATCAAGCGGCCGTCGCCGCGCCGGTGCATTGCCCGGAGGATTGCGTCGTCGCAGTGCTGGAGCGGGATGTCCAGGTAGGAACAGATCTTCTCTTCCTCGGCCATCGTCCGGAGCAGCTCCTCCGTCAGGTGGGCCGGATAGGTGTAGAGGAGGCGGATCCAGGAGATGCCGTCCACCCCGGCCAATTTGCGAAGAAGACCGCTCAGATTCGGGTTTCCCCTCAGGTCTCTCCCGTAGGCCGTCGTGTCCTGGGCCGTGACGATGATTTCCCTCACCCCCTGCGCGGCAAGATTTTCCGCTTCCCGCACGAGGTCGTCCATGTCCCTGCTCCTCGCCTTTCCGCGGATGGAAGGAATCGCGCAGTAGGAACAGCGGTTGGAGCAACCGTCGCCGATTTTCAGATAGGC
>JBFYYH010000034.1:0-4736 GCA_041310125.1 Syntrophaceae bacterium
CGCCTGAAGCGCCGCGCAGAGCCCCCCCTTCATGTCCGAGGATCCGCGGCCGTCTATCACCCCCCCTTCGACATGAGCCCCGAAGGGGTCGAACCGCCAGTCCCCGCGCGGCTCGACCGTGACATTGTCGATGTGCCCCGTCAGCAGGAGCGACTTTCCTCCCCCCTTCCCGCGGAGCCTTGCGGTGAGATTCGGTCTGCCCTTGTAGTTGAGAACGTCGCTCTTGCCGCTTTTCACCAGCGCTTCTAAGGTGGCGAGTCTGTCGTACGACAGGATATGGTCGTGCTGCCAGTGCGTGGGGTACTGGGCGGATTCCGGATATTTCCGAAAGATCATTTCGATATCGGGCTCCCTGAGCTCGACCGACATTTTTAGAGACCGGGCATGAGAGGCCAGGAAATCCTGGGCGGCTCCCTCCTCGCCGGTGAGGCTGGGAATGCGAACCAGACGGGAAAGCAGCTCCACAGATTCCGATTTCGCCTGCTCCACCTTGGACAGTATTTGTTCTTCCATAGTGCTCATTGCCGCCAATCAACGGGATTCCACGGCCTCGATCCTGATCTCGAAGCCTTTCGGGGGGAATTTGTCCGAGGCGATGCCGATCGATGTTTTGGCCTCGGCGTTGGGAGCCAAGTTTTTCTCCCCCTCGACGGGGATGAAGTCTTCCGCCGCGCCCACGCCGGGAATCATGACCGTGATGCTGTAGAGGTTGGCGACGGAATCCGTGTTCCGGAGGGTAATGTCAAACACAACCATCTTTTCGCTCGACGCTTTGATCAGGTCTTTATACTGCAGGTTCAGTTTGACCAGCTTGGCCTTCGGCGTGATGTCGTAACCCATCTCCATCGCCTGAGCCGATGCCGCAAACACGAACAGGATCGCCGCCGCAACCATCGCCGAAGTGATCTTCAATCTCTTCATAGCCACTCTCCTTTGCTTGATTGAATTGCTCCAAAGTCTGACTTCTCTCCGATGATCTTACATATCCAATAAATCGATACCGGTCAGGCCACCGACTTTTCGCCGTCGTTCTGCGCGTTCAGCTTGCGGAAGCGGACAACGTGAAGAACGATCGCGAGGGCTTCCAATCCCACAGCCAGCGGGAAACTCCAAAGATCCGTCGGGAAAACGGCCACGACCGCTCCGACAAAGAGCAGTACCTCCCACCAGGTGCACCGGGTCAGCCAATACCCCTTCTGCGTCAGAACGGAAACGGGGATGACCAGAAGCAGCATCTCCGTCATGTGGAACAGGTTGACCGTCCAGCTCTCCTGGAGGAGGCAGCCCGGACGAAAGACGAACATGAAGGGGATGATGTACTTGATGATCCCGATCCGCATCGCCGTGAAGCCCGTCTTCATCGGATTCGACCCGGCGATCCCGGCGCCCACGAACGCGGCCAAGGCCACCGGGGGGGTGATCGCCGACAGGCAGGCGAAATAGAAGATGAACAGGTGCGCGCCGATCAAGGGCGCCCCCAACTCCTGAAGCGCCGGCGCGCCGATCGTCGCCAGGACGACGTAGGCCCCGAGCGTGGGAATCCCCATGCCGAGAATCACGGAGACGCAGGCCGTGAACAGCAGTCCATAAATCAGCTTGCCCTGCGCCACGGCGATGATCCAGTAGGAAAGCTGGTTTCCCAGACCGGTGAGCGACATCACCCCGACGATGATCCCCGCCGTCGCGCAGGATGTGGCGATCGGGATCAGAATCTTTGCCGTCAGGGCCAGCCCCTTGATAATCTTCGGGATGCCCATCCGCTGATCCTTGATGAACAGCGCCACGCCGATCAGGACGATGATGCTCCAGATGATCGCCCACTGCGGGCTGTACATATAGGTCAGCAGGATGACGAGGATGGTAAGGGGGACGAGCAGGGGGATCGTTTTTTTGAAAGCCTCCCAGAGGGGGGGAAGTTGCGACTTGGGAAGCCCCTTCAGTCCGTCGATCCTTGCCTGGACATCGACCACGACGTACATGCCGATGAAGTAGGTCACTGCCGGAAAGGCCGCCGCGACGCACACCGCCCAGTAACTGATCCCGATGTATTCCGCAATGACGAAGGCGGAGGCGCCCATGATCGGCGGCATGAACTGCCCTGCCGTCGAGGAGACGGCTTCGATCGCCGCCGCGACGTGGGGCGCAAACCCCATCCGGATCATGAGCGGGATCGTCACCGCTCCGGTGGTCGCCGTATTCCCGCTCGCGCTTCCCGAAACCATGCCCATGAACCCGCTCGAAACCACGGCCACCTTCGCCGGACCTCCCGCATAGCCGCCCGCAATCTCCTTGGCCAGGTTCATGAAGAGGCCCGTCGAATTGGACATGATCAGAAAGGCGGCAAACATCATGAAGAAGATGATCTGGTTGACGCTGATGCTCAGCAGAAGACCCATCATCCCCTCGGTCCCGACGACCGTATGCACGACGACATTGTCCAGCGAGAAACCGGGATGCGCGATCGCCCGCGGGAGGTACGGCCCCACGAAACAGTAGAGCAGCATGCAGATCGCAATGATGACCATCGGCATGCCCACCGACCGCCTTGTGATCTCCAGCACCATGGCGATGGCCAGGATTCCCATGGCGATCCCGAAATTCGTCGGATAGGGATCGATGTACAGCGGTGTCCAGTTCACCATCGCCCAAAGGCAGCTCGCGAACAGGAGGAAAATCATCAGGAGATTGAACAACCCCTCCCGGCCACTCCGATTTTCAAAAAAACCCGACGGGTACACCATGACCGTCAAGGCACCCATCAGGAAAACGTGCAGGGGGCGCTGAAGCGCCGGCTCGAAATTGCCGATGAGGAGTTCGTAAACCGACAGGGCGCTCACGAGAAACCCGATCCAGAAAACCAGCTTTGAGCTCCAACCTCCCAGGGACGGCAGCCCCTGGACATCTTTTTCATCGTAAACGTTGACGCGCTCCTCCACACCGACCACCTTGGCCGCCGCATCGGCAAAACTTTCGCTTCGTAGATGCTTTTTCTCCTTTGGTTCCATGCCCTCATCCCTCTTCTTTGCCATGCCGAAAAGCAGCGCAAGCCTTCCCTACTTCATGATCCCCTTCTCCTTGTAGTACTTTACTGCACCGGGATGGAGCGGCACGGGAACCCCCGCCGCCGGATCCTTGACGTTCTGATAGGGCATGTTCGAGGGAAGAACCCTATTGAGCCACTGCAGATTGTCGAACCAGACCTTGGTCACCTTGTAGGCCGTCTCCTCCGGCAGGTCGGCGCGGCAGGCGGTGTGGTAGGGGCCGATCAGCTGCTGGGCATTCGGCACACCGAATTCCGCACCAAAATCAGCCAGATAGTAGAAGGGATTTTCCTTCATGAAGGCCTGCACCTTGACCGGATCGTTCGGCAGGAAGCGGATCTTCCGCGAGGCGGCCATCTCCTTGAGGTTCGCATGACCGTAGCCGTAGTAGTAGACCACCGCGTCGATCGCTCCATCGATGAACATGCGCGCGGCGTCCGCCTTCATGATCTTGAAGATCTTGGTGTTTTCCTCCGTGACCCCGTGGTGCTTCAGAAGGGCCAGCATCTGCTCCCCGTTGATATCCCCGGGAACATAGGTCGCGATCTTTGCCCCTTTGAGGTCCTGGAGCACCTTGAACTTCGATTCGGCGGAAACGACGGTATTCAGGACGCCGGGCCAGATGCCGAACAAACCCCGCAGCGGCATCGGCTCCTTCCATACCGGCGGAACACCCTTGTAGGCGTTGTAAGCCCCCGGGCCGGTCAGAAAGACGAGCTCCGCCTCCTTGCGGAACAGCCGCTTGAGGCTCTCGTTGTCGAGTCCCGGAGCCGCAATGTTCACCGAGAGAAATTCCGGGTAGTTGTCGGAGATCAGCTTGGCCCACGCAGAACCGCCCGCATACCAGGACCCGCCGATGGAGGACGACTTGATCCGGATGAAGTTCTTGCCCGCGGGAGCCGCACTCACCTCCCCGAAGAAACCGACCATCACCATTAAAAAAATCAGAAACCCGACGACGCCGATCCTGCAGATCATCCTTCTTGACGCTTTCATAACGACCTCCTTTGGGAAAAGATCAAAAAGCGGCGGCCCCGCAACGGGATTCCGCCAAAAGGGACTTGAAAGCGGGACGCGAGGGCTGGGCATGACAAACCCGTACATCCTGTTTCGGTTCGAGAGCCGGCTTTCCCCGGGACGGGGAACGTCCCGAGGAATCGCCAGAAAATTCGGCCTGCAAGATCAAAGGGTCGATCCCCGGATGATGAAAGCGGCATCGCATGGATTCCGCCGTTTCTTTGGAAGACGCTTCTGTCAATTGGATTAAATATAAAAATGATTTTTCTGTCAAGAAAATTCATGAAAATAATTTTTTTCTTCTCCCTTCGTTTTCCTGGTTTACGGGGACTGCCATTTGCTGTATAAATGCCGTACCCCGACCGGACATCCCGGTCGCAAGAAGAAAGTCGGATTGATGAGCGCAGAAGGCGACATTTTCACGAGAATCCGCAGGCATTTCGCCCACCTGCATCCCGCCCTGAAGAGGATCGCCCAGTATGTCCTGGAGCATCCGGAAAAGGTGAAGATTCAGATCATCGGTGAAACGGCGGCCCAGTGCGGGGTGTCCGTGGCGACGGTCACCCGCTTCGTGAAGAGGATCGGGTTGAACAGTTTCCAGGAGCTCAAGATCGCAACCGCGGAACGCCTGTTCAACGGAGGCGACCAACGGGCGGGGAAGCAGAAGTTCGTCTATGA
>JBFYYH010000035.1:0-4727 GCA_041310125.1 Syntrophaceae bacterium
CTGGGGTTGTCGTAGTCGCTGATCCCCACCGCCAGCACATAGAGCTTGGGTTTGACTTCAAACTCATCTTTGCTTTTGGCGGGGGCGGCGCCCTGCCACAGCAACATCAGGGTTGCCGGAACGGAGACGCCGTGTCTGTTCTCGGCGAAGAGATGAATCACATTGTCCTGCGGCGGGATGGAAAGGTTCACTTCATTGGCGTTGACGGTAACGGTCACCGGCTGGCCGTTGACGCGGGCGCGGAGACCGGTGACCGGCGCATCGTCGGGAGTTCGGACGCTGCATTTGAGAGTGATATTCGATTGCGAAACGGCCGTGCCATCCTTGGGTGAAAGAATCTCTATGATCGGGGGCAGGATGCTCCGCAACTGGACCGGCTGGACGTCGTCAGGCCGGCCGGCGTCCCGGTTCGCCCGGCGCACCGCTTCGCCCTCGTCCTGGGTATCGAAGATCCGGGTGATCACATCCGGGCGGTAGAGCTGACTGCGGAATCGCGAGACGGGGAAGAAATCCGCCGCCGTCTCCTTGCCGCGATTGAGATGCCACCCGATCATCTCCTCCGCACCGGGACTGGCATCATAGTAGCCGGAGGGAGTCCATGCCACCCAGCGTTTCTGGTCGGCGTGAGGGAAGAGAGCCACCAATTGCCTGCCGTCCGAGAGGCGATGCCAGCGGATCGTGCCATCCGCATAAGCCGCCACCGCCCACCGCCCGTCGGCGGAGATATTGACCGCCCAGACCGTGCCGGGCGCCTCTATCCTCCACAGTTCCCGGCCGACGCGGTCGAAGCGGCGCAGGAACCACTCTGCGCCCAGCACGAAACCCTGCCCGTCGGGAGAAAAGGCGAGGCTGCGGGATCTCTCATTGTCGGACAGCCCCAGCGCCTGACCGTTGAGGGTGGGCCTGGTGGAGGAGGTCCAATCCTTGACGTCAATGCCCTCGGCCGTTACGCGCGGCGGAAGCAGGCCGGCATCACCGGTCGAGATCCCATAGCGGCGCTCAGCGAAGTCGAAACGGCCAAAGACCACGCCATGCGGCATAAAGCCGAAACGCACGCTGAGGCCGTCACGGGAGAGGCGGAAGCCCTCCCAGGTGTCGCGAAAATCGGCGACAGCCGTGGAAACGAAGGCGGTGCGCTGCCCGGACGGATCCAGGAGACCCCAGGCGGGATCAAACGCGCCAAACGCCACCCCGCCGCCGGCCAGAGGCTGAATGTCCTGAATGGTGTTGTACGCCGCCGCGTGATCCCGAAACTCCCCCCGCCCGCCCTGCGACCAGGCGCGGATGATCCTGGAGCGGCCATCAGCGGACTTGGCGGTTCCACCCGCATACAAGGTGCCGCCATCCGCGGACCAGGAAACCACGGGCAGCCCCGCATCCCTTCCCAGGCCCCGCGCCTCGGGCGCCGCGACAAAGTCCAGCGAATCCGCGGAAAGCAGGCTGACGGCGGGTGCGTCATAAAACCCGACCGCAATCTTCTTGCCGTCCGGGGAGAAACGCACGCCGACCGGCCTCTTCCCCCCTCCCGGCGCCGTCTTCTTGCTGAGCAATTGCAGGCCGCCCGGACCGACCTGGTACAGGCGCAGCAAACCGTCGTAACTGCTCGTGACCAGACGCCCCTGATGATCGAAATCGAGGCCCTGGACCATGTGGTCATAGTCCCTGTCCTGCCCCACCATGGTGTAATCGCCGCTGCGGAAGACGCGAACGCCGCTCTTGCCGCCCATCCCGGCAGCCAGGTAACGACCATCGGGCGACCAGGCCAGGTCGTAAATGACGTTGGGCAAATCGCCGATGTGACGAACCAGCTTTCCTCCGTCACGCTGAAATACGTAAATGGAGGTGCCCTTGTCCCATAAAGTCCAACCCCCCGTGGCAATCCAAGCGCCATCCGGCGACATCGCCACGCTGTAGAGCTTGCCGACGTTCCCCTTGTCAATCGGCGGACGCAGGATTTGCAGCAAAGAAACCTTCTTCAGGTCCCAAAGCCTGAGGGTTTTGTCGTCGGAGACGGTAGCCAGCCAGCGGCTTTCCGCGTCGGTCGCAATGTTCCGGATCGGTGCGGTATGCTGGCCGGTTTCAATGCGGAGAATCGGCTCCGTCGGCGGCTCGCCCGCCCCCGCGAGACCAAAAAATAAAAGAGTCGAAAAACCCACGACCACGGCCAGACGGAACGTCCATCTCATGCTATCTCCCCTGCACAGATATTGCCCGCGAGCCCGAACCGGGGCTGTCCCGTATAAGTGCCTTGCTGTGGTGAGGCATAAGCCGGAAAAAATTCAGGGTCCCTTTCCGGCGGCTGTGCATTGCCACGGCCCTGCAAGGCGTCCTGCGCCTTATTCCACGAAATCGTGAAATAAGGATAAGGCCTTGTTTTTTTGGATACTATACGAAGAACGGTATTGCGTGTCAATAGACGATTTATCGTCGAAGATCTTCAAGGCAGGCTCCGCGCCGAACAATGGGACGCGCGGGAGTCATCGGATCGGAGTCTCCGTGGCGCCCGAAGCCGACCGGCCGCTTAGGATCACCGGCATATCGGCCAGGACTTGCGGCGACACCAGCTGCGGCGTTTGCGGACCGGTTTCTTTATGGCGGAGTTTCTCCACGATCGGCAGCGCGAAATCGAAGGCCTCCCTGAGCGATACCCGGCCGTCTCGGTTCGCATCCGCCTCCGGCGTCAGCGCGCTGAGCAGCGAGTGGGTGAACAGGCCATGCCGTGCCGGCGCGTACTCCTGCGATTCCTCGTTTCCCTTGGAGGCGACGATCAGCGCAAATTGAGATGAGGCGGAGCGCTTCATCAAGGAATGCGCCTCGAATTTTCCTTCGATGCTGCGCGCCTGGCAGGTGTCGACGATCAGCACACGCCGCCCCGCCGCGCCGCGAAGAGCGTCGAAGAAGACCGTCCAGGGGATGAGCGAAGTCACCTTTTCCCCCCTCTGGGCGTTGGCGATATCCTGTGGAACGACGTCACGCGGGACGAAATAGTAGTTGCCGGAGGCATCGCTCAATCCGTGCGAGGCGAGAAAAATCAGCACCGTGTCGTCCAGTCCGGCGCGATCGACGAACTTCAGCGCCGACTCGATGGTGGTCCGATCGGGCTTGTCCGCGCTGTGGTCGGAAACGGTATGAACGAAGATCTGCTTGTAATTCTCTGCGGAGCGAATTCCCATCGCCCGCCCCAATTCCTCCGCATCCCGCGCGGCATAGGCGAGGTGGCTTCGCCTCGGCAGGGCGGGAAATACATTCACCCCGACTGCGAGCATGAAGAGATTGCCCCTGGTTGCTGCGGTTCGTACCTCTGCGGACAAACCGACATAGGTCTCCGCGACCCCCATGGAGACCCCGTTGAAGGACTCGACGCGGATTTCATTTTCCCTTTCGGTCAGATCGATCTGCAGGGTGCGCCGGAAAGAATCCGCCTCGCCTTTGGCAAGCGTTCGCTCGCGGGCGGGCGTGACCGGGATCTGGTTCACGAATACACTGAAGTCGCGGATGGGAAGGGCCGTCTTTTCGCCTTGCAGCTCCAGTGTGAGCCGTGGCCGCCCCTCCGCGCCCTCCTTGATGCCCGTGGGTGTGATCCGGACTCTCGGCGGAGAAATTTCCCGCAGGCGCGCGATTTGAAAGTCCGCATCCTGCAGCAGTACTTCCAGCTTGCGCGTGGCCGGCCCCGATGCGGCGCGGAAAGCGGCCGTCACCACGTCGGGACGGTAGAGGATGCGGTCGAACTGGACGGCTCGGTAAAAATCGGGTGCAAAATCCTTCCCCCGGTTCAGGTGCCAGCCGACATAATTGTCCCCGTACACGGAGGACATGTAATAACCGTCCGGAATCCAGGCGATCCAGTCGCGGCCGTTGTTGTGCGGAAAATAGGCCAGCATTTCCTGGCCGTCCTGCATGCGGTACCAGCGGATCGTGCCGTCGGAGAGCGCGGCGACCGCGAGATGGCCGTTGCGGCTGACGTTCACGCTCCAGGCCACGGCGGGCAGTTTGACATGCCAGATCTCCGTAGCGTCCGGCCGCAGCAGGCGAATTGCCCATTCGGTGCCGAGAAGCACATTCCGCCCGTCGGGGGCGATCGCGTAGGAGCGCGAGAACTCATGCTCCTCCAGCTTGGGCGTCCTACCGTTGATTTTGGGCTTGAATCCGTCCTGCCAGTCGGTCACCTCGGTGCCTTCCGCCTGGAGAATCGGTTCAAGCAGAGGTGCCTCCGGCAGCCTCTCCGTGTTTTGGTCGCCGCCGGCAAGCACCGCGAAAATTCGCCGCAAGCGGTTGTCCCTGGTGAGCGGGTAGCCGACCACCGCGGCATCTGCAGACAAGAGAAGGGTTTTCTGGCTGCGGCTGAAGTTTGCGATGTCCGGCCCACGGAAGAACTTCAATTTTCCATCCGGACCCATCACACCCACGCCCGGGTCTTCCGCGGCAAAGGCGATCTGGTTGTTCGGCATTTGTTGGACTTCGGAAATTCGGTTTTGCGTCAGCGGGATGATTTCCGGCGCATCCTGCCCCTGGTTCTTCCAGCGATATAAGGGATTTAGTCCTTCACCGGAATATTGGCCGCTGGCATAAAGGGACGTCCCGTCCGAGGACCACACTACGCTGGTGAAACCGACCTGATTTCTGATTTCGCGCGTGTCCGGATGATATTGAAAGGACAGATCCCTGGCCGAAATCACCGAAATGCTCGGATTATCTATGAATCCAACGGCGATCCTTTCTGCGTCGGG
>JBFYYH010000036.1:0-2620 GCA_041310125.1 Syntrophaceae bacterium
AGGCCGTGACTGCTTCCTTCAAGGCGACGGCCGTCCACGTCATTTTACGCCGGAAACCTCCACAGAACTGACCCCGCTTTGTTGCAAGAAGGAACTTCCGCAATTCTCCAAAGTTCTCCGCCGCCTTGAATCTCTTTTTCCGAAAGGGTATTGACTTTCCCGGGTTAAACGGTAAATTGACAGAAAAAGGCCTTTTCGTAACTTGAAGATCACGATCCCTCTGCGCACGGAACATTTTTCGCACTTCCGGGATCCGATCTTCAAGGGTCTCAGCGGGATGTTTCGGAAAAGTACGCGGTCGGACGATGGTCCCTCGAGAGGTCCCGGTGGTGGAAGCCGGGAATCCGGGAAAGGAGGATCTATGCAGATCGGGAGAACCTTCAGGACACCTCACGGAGAGGGCGGGGAAAGAGGGGAACCGTCGCCGCGGCCGATCCGGCCGAAAGGGGCCTCCTCGCGCCTGCCTTTTTTGCTGTTCATCGCTGTGCTGGCCGGGCTGTTCATCGGCTACCGCTCCCTGACCGATTCCGAGTTTTACCGGACCGCCGAGACCTTCATCCGCCAGAGTCCGGAACTCAAAGAAGCCGTAGGGGAGGTCCGCTCCTGCAGGCTCTGGTTTCCCCTGCGCGTTGATCTGCCCGACGACAAGCCCCGCGCCCACATCGTGCTGGCGGTCGACGGGGAGAAGGCCTCGACGAAGGTCCAGGTCGCGCTGATCCGGGAGAACGAAAAATGGCGGGTCGTCGCCGCGGCCTATGAGGACCCGAAGGGCGCGCTGCGGCCGCTTCTCAAAGGGGAGAAGCCGCCCGCAGCGGCCGCGACAAAGAAGTAGCTCTACTCGTACATCTTCTCGATCAGGTCCTGGTACTTCTCGTTGATCACCTTCCGCCTGAGCTTCATCGTCGGGGTCATTTCGCCGGCCTCCTGGGTGAAGGGGCAGGCGAGGAGCCGGAACTTCTTGACGGTCTCGTATCGCGCGAGTTCCCCGGTGTTCTCCGCGATTCTGCTTTCGTAGAACCGGACGATCTCCGGATGCGCTACGAGCTCCTCACGGGAGGAGAAGGGGATGCCGTTTTTGCGGGCGTACTCCTCCAGGGCGTCGAAGGCCGGAACGATGATCGCCGTCACGTACTGGCGCAGATCGCCGATGACGGAGACCTGGTCGACGTAGTGGTCGTTTCCGATCATCGTCTCGATCATCTGCGGGGCGATGTACTTTCCGCCCGAGGTCTTCATCAAATCCTTGATCCGGTCCGTGATCCTCAGATAGCCCTCCTCGATCACCCCCACGTCGCCCGTCCGGAACCAGCCGTCGGAAGTAAAGGCCTCCGCCGTCGCCTCCGGTTTCCTGTAGTAGCCCTTCGTGACCGTCCCGCCCTTCACCTGGATCTCGCCGTCTTCGGCGATCCGGACCTCGACGCCGGGGACCGGCTTCCCCACCGTCCCGGGGCGGAAATGGAATTTCTCGTGGCAGGTGACGGTCGCGCAGGTCTCGGTGAGTCCGTAGCCGTAGGCGATCGGGATCCCCGCCGCATGAAAGAACTCCTCGATCCTCTTCGAGAGGGGCGCCCCGGCGCAGGGGAAGAACCGGATGCGGCCGCCGACGATGCCCTGCAGTTTCTTCAGGACGAGGGCCTCGGCAATTGCGTGCCGGATCTTCAGCGCCAGGGGAAGAGGCTGCCTCTCCTTCCTCAGCAGCAACGACTGCTCGCCGACGCCGACCGCCCAGAGGAAGAGTTTCCTTTTCGAGGGCGATGCACTCTCCAGCCTTTCGAAGATCGTCGAGTAGATCTTTTCGTAGAAGCGGGGAACGGCGCACATGATCGTGGGCCTCGCCTGCTGGAGATATTCGATGATCTTCGCGGTGTCGTCGCAGTAGTGGACGACCATCCCCTGGCTCAGGGCGAAGAAGGTCCACGCTCGCTCGAAGATGTGGGAGAGGGGGAGGAAGCACATCGAGACGTCGCGGTCGCTCACCTCCAGCCTTTTTTCGTGGGCGATGAAGGAGTGGCAGAAATTGGAATGGTGGAGCATGACCCCCTTGGGTTCTCCGGTCGTCCCCGAAGTGTAGATGAGGGTCGCCAGATCGTCGAGCGAGACGTTTTCGAGCCTCTCCTCGATCACCGCGTCCCCGCAGGCCTTCCGCCCCTCTTCGAGAAAATCCCTGAAATGGATCGCGCAGTCCACACCCCCCAGGTCTACGGTCTCGTCGAAGACGACGATCCGGCGGAGGCGGGGAGAGCCCCCCTGCAGGGCGAGGACCTTTTCGTACTGCTCCCGGCCGCCAACGAAGAGGATCCCGATTTCCGCCTCGTCCACAATGTACTCTGCCTGCCGGATCGTGCTGGTGGCGTAAAGCGGGACGGAAACGCCGCGGATGGAGAGGATCGCGAAGTCGGCGATCGTCCACTCCGGGCAATTCTGGGAGAAGATGCCGATCCGCTCGCCTTCCTGAACCCCCACAGCCAGCAGTGCCCGTGCCACACTGCGGATCTGCTCCCCGAGGCCGTTCCAGGTGATGTCGTTCCAGATCCCGTCTTTGCGGTAGCGAAGGGCGGTCCGGTCGCCGTATCGGTCGATGCGGTCGAAAAGGATTTTTGCCAGATGGAACTGGGTCATC
>JBFYYH010000037.1:0-2672 GCA_041310125.1 Syntrophaceae bacterium
GCAGCCGCGGAGGAAATCCAGTATCTCCAGGTCTACAAGGCTGCGCTGATCGCCTTTATCGGCGGCGCCGCGCCCAAGGTCGCCGTTGAATTCGGCCGGAGGGTCATTCCCGCCCACGACAAGCCGTCCTTCCTGGAGGTCGAGGCGGCCCTGCGGAAAGCGAAGCGCTGATTGAGGCAGAAAGACCCGGTATGGAAGACCGCGCCCCCATCGTCATCCGCAGAATCAAGAAAAGGAAGCACGCCGAGCACCACGGTGGCTCCTGGAAGGTCGACTACGCCGACTTCGTGACGGCCATGATGGCCTTTTTCCTTCTCCTGTGGCTGATCACGATGGTGTCCCCCGACAAGCGCCTAGCCGTTTCCGAATACTTCAAGAATTTCAATATTTTCAAGGAGCAGACCGCCGGCGGCCGCTCCTTCATGGACAAGAACGCCGGCGTCCTCACCCTGACCAGCCAGTCCATCCGCCTGGGTCCCCAGGACCTGGCGAACAAACTCAAGAGGGCCGTCGACGAAAAACTGGGAGGCCTGAAGGACCAGGTGCAGGTGGACATCCTGGAAGGGGGGGTGCGCATCCAGATCATCGATCTGGAGGGGAGCACGATGTTCCAGAGCGGGAGCTCCGAACTGACGGAAAAGGCCCGGATAATCCTGAGCCTCGTGGCGGAGAACATCCGGGACCTGCCGAACCGGATCGCCGTCGAGGGGCACACGGACTCGGCACCCTTCCGGGGATCCCAGATCACCAACTGGGAGCTCTCCACGGCGCGGGCTTCGGCGGCCCGCCGGGAAATGGAAAACGACGGCCTCGACCCCGGCAAGATCGCGCGGGTGGTCGGCTACGCGGACCAGGAACTCTACATCAAGGAAAACCCGAAGGATCCCCGGAACCGGCGAATCAGCGTCATCGTCCTTCAGAAAGAGGGTGCCGCCGGTGTCCCGCCGGCAGCTTCCTTCCCGCTTTCCGGTCCGGTCGTGCCGATCCCGGCCGCCGCCGAGGTTGGAACGGGGGCTCCGACGAATGCCAATGCCGCCCCGGCCCCGGGGTCGCAGCAGGGAGCCGCAGCCACATCGCCGCGGTGAAGCGATCCCGCCCCTTCGCCCCCCTCTTCGGTTTACCCCGATCACCGTGAAGGGGCCGCCGCCTCAGGCCACTCCACGATGACCGGATGCGACGTGACTGCCGGAACGGACGGATGCCATCTCCGCGGGAAACGGGCGGGCGCCTCCGTTTTTCACGCCTCCAGGGCTTCGCGGATTTTCCGGGAGAGGTCCTCGAGTCGGAAGGGCTTCTGCAGGAACCCCAGGACGCCCCGCTCCAGGATCTCCGCAGCCTGACCGTCCAGGCTGTATCCGCTCGACAGGATCACCCGGACGTCCCGATTTTCTGACCGCAGCCGGTCGTAAACCTCCCCGCCGCCCATCCCCGGCATGATCATGTCCAGGATCACCGCGTCGATCTCTTCCCCCCGGGACCCGTAAATCTCCAGCGCCTCCGGGCCGCTCCCCGCCGTCAGAACCTCGTAACCCAGCCCCAGCAGCATCTCCCGGGTCACCTCCCGAACCAGGGGCTCGTCGTCCACCACCAGGATCATCCCCCGCCCCGGCTCGATCCCCCCGGGCGGGGATGCCTCCGGAGCCGCCTCCAGCTCCGAGGCCGGAAGGTACACCTCGAACGTCGTGCCTCGCCCCGGCTCGCTCGACACCGTGATCGTGCCCCCGTGACCCTTCAGGATCCCGTACGCCGATGCCAGCCCCAGGCCCGTCCCGCGACCCATCTCCTTCGTCGTGAAGAACGGGTCGAAGATCCGCTGACGCGTCCGCTCGTCCATCCCCGTCCCCGTGTCCGTCACCGTCACCTTCACATACGAACCCGCCCCGATCCCGTACGCCCGCGCCTCCTGGTCACCCACCTCCGCGTTCGACGTCTCCAGGTACAGGTCTCCCCCGCCCGGCATCGCCTGCCACGCGTTCACCAGCAGGTTCAAAAGCACCTGCTCCAGCTGGCCCCGGTCCGCCTCCACGCTCCAGGGTGATTCGGCGTACTTCTCGAAGATCCGGATCTCCTTTTTCGTCCGGCCGAACATCCCCGTCGTCTTCCGAACCAGGTCGTTCATGTCCGTCGGCCTCACCTCGAACCGGCCTCCCTGCGCAAAACCCAGCAACTGCCGCGTCAGGTCCGAACCGCTCTGAACCTGCGACTCGATCGCCCGCAGTTTCTCATAGTGAGGATGGCCGGCCTCCAAACCCAGCAGCATCAGGGACGCGTACCCCTGGATCCCCATCAGCAGGTTGTTGAAGTCGTGCGCGATCCCCCCCGCCAGTGTCCCCAGGGACTCCAGCTTCTGGGCCTGAAGCAGCTGCTGCTGCATGCTCTCCAGCTTCTGCCGGGCATCCCTCGTCTCGGTGATGTCCATGTTGTTGCCCAGGACCGCCCGCCGGCCCCGGTAGGTGATCATGGTCACCGACTCCAGGAGCCACCGGACCTCCCCGTTCTTCGTCCGGATCCGGTATTCGTACGGAGAGGCCAGAAGCCCCTTCCGCATCTGCCACGCCATCTCCCGGACCATGTTCCGGTCCTCGGGATGGACGAAGTGGAGGGTCGAGGAACCGATCAGTTCCTCCTCCGCATACCCGGAATATTGAAGGATGTGGCGGTTGACGAAGAGG
>JBFYYH010000038.1:0-4818 GCA_041310125.1 Syntrophaceae bacterium
CACCACGCCGGACTCCCGCATCAGGTTTCCGAGCATGATCGTCCCGAGGAGCGGCAACCCCTTCGGGGCAATCAAACCTCCGAGAATGGTGATGACCAGGGGGAACATGAGCTTCGTCGTCTTGGAGACCGGCTTCGCCACGGCCTTCATGACCGTCTCCCGCTCCTTCTTCGTGGTCAGCAGACGCATGATCGGCGGCTGGAGAATCGGCACGAGCGACATGTAGGAGTAGGCCGCCACCGAGACCGCGCCCAGGAGGTGCGGAGCATATTTCGAAGTGACGTAAATCGCCGTCGGTCCGTCGCAGGCGCCGATGATCCCGATGGCGACCGCGTCAAGCTGGGGGAACCCGAGCGCCAGCGCGAGCAGAAGCGTGATAAAGATCCCGAACTGGCCCGCCGCCCCCAGCAGAAAGGTCGAAGGCTGGGCGAGAAGCGGGCCGAAGTCGGTCATCGCGCCGATGCCGATGAAGATCAGCAGCGGGAAGAGTTCCGTCGCCACGCCCGCCTCGTAGATCGTCCGGATGAAGCCATCCGGCTGCATCACATCGGAAAGGGGAATGTTCACAAGGATGCACCCGAAGCCGATGGGAACCAGGAGCAAAGGCTCGCAGTCCTTCTTGATCCCGAGGTACAGCAGGCCGAATCCCACGACGATCATGATGGCGTTTCGCCAGTCCACAAAGAGCATCTGGGTTCCCGCGGTGAGACCGCCCAGTCCGCTGATGATCGCTTCCAGCATGACCTAACCCTCCTTTTTCGCGGGCTGTTCGGGAAACAGTTTTCCCAAAAGGCCCATCACGAGGCTCATGATCCACAAGGTGAGGAGCGTCCCGCCCATCCCACAGACCAGCATCGTTATCCCGAAAGTCCAATTGTCCATGCCCATCCCTCCATTCCTTTCCTGCTCTCGAAGAGCCGCCCGGCCTTCTGTCCGCCTCTGCGGGCCGTTCCCCTTACGGCCTGTTTGCTAACAGGAACCCCCCGGGGTGTCAAGCGAAAAAGTCGCTGCGGGCGGAGCCTCCGCTGGCCGGTAAACGGGATTCCCCGCGACGCCGTTAAATATCCCTTGAACTTGTCTGCGATAGAGGATATACACCCCGCATCTTTCGCAACAGACAAGGAGAAAAGCCTCGATGGCATTGATATTGAGGGATGCGCTGCAGACGATCCAGGTCCACAGGAACCTGAGCCCCCACTACACGGAGCTCCTCGACATCCTCGAAGAGATCCTGATCCTCCGGGAAGAGCACCGGCGGCGGATGAAGAGAGAGGTCTTTCCCGTCGGCGAGAAGCTGATCGCAGCCAAGATGGCGGGGGGTCTTCCCCTCGTCGACTTTTCAACGGTCGACTTCGACCTTTCGGAACCCCGGGAGTACTTCCTGGCCCTTCTGGAGATCGCGGAGAAGCGGAATCCGGGAGAGACGGCGGAAATGGCGCGGAAAGTCCGGGAGGGCGAGATCCCTTTCAACGATCTGATCTACGAGTCGTTCAACCCCCTGCCGGTGGAGGAAGAGGCGGAGGGCGGCGAGGAGGATGCCACCTTCGACCTCGTGGAACTCTTCATCGAGGAGAGCCTGAGGCCGGCCCTGGAGCAGGTCGTCGCCCGCCACGGCGAGGCGGTCACGAAGGCCGGCTGGTCGGAGGGCTACTGCCCCGTCTGCGGGAGGGAACCCAAGATCGGCGAGATCCGCGACGAGGAGGGGACCCGCTATCTCTTCTGCAACCAGTGCGGCTTCGAGTGGAGCTTCCTGCGGATCAAATGTCCCTTCTGCGGCAACGAGGAGCAGCAGACCCTCGCCTATTTCACGATCGAGGCGGACGAGCGGTACCGCGTCGATGTCTGCAACGCCTGCAAGCGGTACATCAAGATCGTAGACTTCCGGGAGACGGACCGCAAGGCGGATCTCGACGTGGAAGACATCGCCACGCTCCACCTCGACATGCTGGCCAACGATGAGGGATACGACTGAGCGCTCTTCCGTCGGAAAACGCCCATGGATGACCGGCAGATGGCGGAGATCATCCGCCTCCTCGAGAGGGAGCTCGAAAAGCGCGAACTCCCCATCGTTTCCCGGATGGCGGTCGAACGCTGCGATCCGTTCGAGATCCTGATCTCGACGCTCTTGAGCCTCCGGACCAAGGACGAGGTGACGGCGGCGGCCTCGGAGAGGCTCTTCGCCCTGGCCTCCACGCCGGCAGGGATGCTCCGCCTCACCCTGGAGGAGATCCGCAAGGCGATCTTCCCCGTCGGATTTTACCGGAACAAGGCGGAAACGATCCACCACGTCTGCCGGGAACTCATCGGGCGTTTTGATTCCCGCGTCCCGGAGACCCTCGAAGAGCTCCTGACGATCAAGGGGGTGGGACGGAAAACGGCGAACCTCGTCGTTTCCCTCGGTTTCGGCGGCCCGGGCCTCTGCGTCGACACCCACGTCCACCGGATCTCCAACCGCCTCGGCTACATCCGGACGAAAACCCCCGATGAGACGGAGTTTGCCCTCCGCGAGAAGCTCCCCCCCGACCACTGGTCGCGCTACAACACCCTGCTGGTCGCGTTCGGGAGGAACACCTGCCGCCCCGTTTCACCCCTCTGCAGCGGCTGCCCGGTGGCGGCCTTCTGCGACCGGGTCGCCGTCGTGAAGAGCCGATGACCAGAATCCTGTTGACTAATTCCGGCGGGCTGTCTATGATTTCCCGCATCTGATCGCGTTCAGGGGGAGGTGAGGATGATCCGACCGGTCATCGCAGGCAACTGGAAGATGCACAAGCCGAGCGCGGAGGCGATCGATTTCGCAACCCAGCTCCGGGAGAGGATCGAGTCCCTGCCGGATCGGGAGGTGATCGTCGCGCCCCCGTTCACGGCGCTCAGGCCCGTGGCGGAGATCCTCCGCGGATCGCGGATCGGCCTGGCCGCCCAGACGCTCCACGAGGCGGAGAAGGGGGCTTTTACGGGCGAGGTCTCCGCGAGGATGCTCCGCGACGCCGGCTGCGGGTACGTCCTCGTCGGCCACTCGGAGAGGCGGACCCTCTTCGGCGAGGGGAATGACGCCGTCAACCGGAAGCTACGGGCGGCGCTCGCGGGGGGCCTGAAGGCGATCTTCTGCGTCGGGGAGACGCTCCAGGAAAGGGAGTCCGGAAAAACCCGCGAGGTGATCGAACGGCAGCTGAAAGAGGGATTGAATAATCTTTCCGCCGATGATATAGGGCGTTGCCTGATCGCCTATGAACCGGTCTGGGCGATCGGCACCGGCAAGACGGCGAGCCCGGCGCAGGCGCAGGAGGTCCACCGCTTCATCCGGGAATGGATCGCCGGCGGATACGGAAAGGCGACGGACGGCCTGGCGATCCTCTACGGGGGAAGCGTCACGCCGAAGAACATCTCCGAGCTGATGGCCGAGCCGGACATCAACGGCGCGCTGGTCGGCGGGGCGAGTCTTGAAGTCTCGTCGTTTGTGCAGCTCATCGCATACGAATAAACTTGAAGGGGTGTAAAAGTGCAGATTATTGTCACCATCGTCCATGTTTTCGTCTGTATCGTCCTGATCCTCGTCGTGCTCCTGCAGGCGGGAAAAGGCGCCAACATGGGGGCGGTTTTCGGAGGCTCCAGCCAGACCATCTTCGGAAGCAGCGGACCGGGGACCTTTCTCGGCAAGATGACGACCGCGGTCGCCGTCATCTTCATGCTGACCTCGTTCAGCCTCTCCTATACGGCTTCCCGTACGGGAAGTTCCCTGATGGAGGGGGCTGCGAAACCCGCGAAGACGGCCCCGGCGCCCGCGCCGCAGGTACCCGCAGCACCGGTGGCCCCGGCCGTACCACAGGCTCCAGTCGCGCCGCAGCCGGCAAAGTAGAACGGCCTGCAGGGAACCCCAGGGCGGTTCTTTTGATATTGACAAACAAGGTTCAAACGGATAAGGTCCCGGCGAATCTCCGCTCCGCACATCGAGGAGCGGCGGTCCGAATGCCGAAGTGGTGGAATCTGGTAGACACGCCATCTTGAGGGGGTGGTGGGCACAACCCGTCCGGGTTCAAGTCCCGGCTTCGGCACCATAGGATTCATCAGCAAATACGGGGGTTTGGATTTCGAGTCCAACCCCCCGTATTTTGTTGAGCCATCCTTTTTCGTTCGCGCAGATCCTGAAGCGAGGGGCAACCCCTCCTCTTTCGGTCGGCGCAGCAAGATCGCCAATTGCCATTTTCCACTGTCTGTCTGGAATTGGCTGAGCCCGCATTTCTTTCCCTGAGCAAAAACGGGGGGCCCTTACCGGCGCCCCCCTTCTCATTCATAAAAATTGTCTAGTACAGCCCCAAGAAATAAGGGTCGCGGTATGTGTAAGTTTTTTTCGCACGCACCGCGCCCTCTCCGAAGACGTATTTAATTGACAATCGCCTGATATACTAGCTGTTTAATAAGTTTCCGGTAATAACTGCGGCTGGCACCCGGGCGCTGTGTCATGTAAACAACTGCAAGCTGTTCCTTGGGATCACCCCAAAAGTAAGTGCCACCGGTTCCGGCCCACATGAATTCACCAACAGAACCCGGAACACCAGCCATTCCTTCTGCGATGCGCACTCCAAAACCGAGCCCGAATGAATAACCCGGTGTACCGAGCGCTGCTTCGCCAGCCACCAACGGGTTGGTGATTCGCGGGTTCATGTGGTCAGCTGTCATCAATTGCACTGAGCTACGACTAAGGATACGAGAGCCATCGAGAGTTCCCCCATTGACCAGCATCTGCACGAATCGGATATAGTCACTCGCCGTCGATAGGCTACCTGCACCGCCCGAATCAAAAGCTGGTTCAGCAAACGGATT
>JBFYYH010000039.1:0-3601 GCA_041310125.1 Syntrophaceae bacterium
GGTGGATCTGGCTCTGCTCGCCCGGCACGGATTTTTGAAATGATCCATTTACCTCCATTGGAAATCGTGTCCCGGAAGCGCGCATTGTGGATTTTTCGGAACGAAAAATGTACAGCGCGCGGAAGGAGCATGATTTCCAAAGGTTATTAAAATAGGAGACGGAATGAGTGTAAGCAGCATCAAGGAAGCCCTGGTCGATATCCGCAGCGGCGGGATGGTGATCCTCGTCGATGACGAAGACCGGGAAAACGAAGGGGATCTCTGCATGGCGGCCCAGTTCGCCACGCCGGAGGCGGTCAATTTCATGGCCCGGTTCGGCCGCGGCTTGATCTGCCTGACGATGACCGAGGAGCAAGCGGACAAGCTCCGCCTGATGCCGATGGTCCGGGACAACCGCTCCCGCTTCGGCACCGCCTTCACCGTCTCCATCGAGGCAAAACAGGGCGTCACCACCGGAATTTCGGCTGCGGACCGGGCCACGACGATCCTGGCCGCCGTGGCCGAGGACGCGAAGCCGGAGGACCTGGTCAGCCCGGGCCACATCTTTCCCATCCGCGCGAAAAAGGGCGGGGTCCTGTTCCGGACCGGCCAGACGGAAGGTTCCGTCGACCTGGCCCGCCTCGCGGGCCTCAAACCCAACGGCGTCATCTGCGAGATCATGAAAGACGACGGGACGATGGCCCGGATGCCGGACCTTGAGATCTTTGCGAAGGAACACGGTCTCAAGATCGTCACCATCAAGGACCTGATCGATTTCCGGATGCAGCACGAGTCCCTGATCCGCCGGGCGGCGACCGCCACGATCCCGACCCGCTATGGGGGCGAATACAAACTGATCGTCTACGAGAACGATGTGGATGAGATGAAGCACGTGGCCCTCATCAAGGGGGAGATCACCCCGGAGGACGAGGTCCTCGTCCGCGTCCACTCGGAATGCCTCACGGGTGATGTCTTCGGCTCCGAGCGGTGCGACTGCGGCGACCAGCTCCACACGGCGATGAGGATGGTGGAGGCGGCGGGCAAGGGGGTGATCGTCTACATGCACCAGGAGGGCCGGGGGATCGGGATCATCAACAAGATCAAGGCCTACGAACTCCAGGAGCACGGCAAGGACACGGTGGAGGCGAACATCGCCCTCGGTTTCAAGGAAGACCTGCGGGATTACGGGATCGGCGCCCAGATCCTCGCCGACATCGGGGTCCGGAGGATGCGGCTGCTGACAAACAACCCCAAGAAGATCGTCGGTCTCGAAGGATACGGGCTGACCATCACCGAGCGGGTCCCGATCGAGATCGGGCCGAACGCAAACAACATCCAGTACCTCCAGACGAAAATGCAGAAGATGGGACACTTCCTGAAGGTCTGAGCGGGACGGAGGTCCGTCCGGCTTTCTTCAGGGCACACCGCTTTTCAGGAGAAGAAGAGATGCCAAAAATCATCGAGGGGAAAATCATCGCCAAGGGGATGAGGTTCGGAATCGTCGCCAGCCGTTTCAACGACTTCATCAGCGGCCGCCTGATCGATGGGGCCGTCGACGCCCTGATGCGGGCGGGAGCGGAGGAGAAGGAGATCCAGATTGTCCGGGTGCCCGGCGCCTTTGAGCTGCCGCTGGCGGCCAAGAAAATGGCCAAGAGCGGGCGATTCGATGCGGTGATCTGCCTGGGCGCGGTCATCCGCGGCGCTACGCCCCATTTCGAGTACATCAGCGCCGAGGTCTCGAAGGGGATCGCCGTCGTGGGGCTGGAAACCGAGGTGCCGATCTCCTTCGGGGTGCTGACGACGGACACCATCGAGCAGGCGATTGAACGGGCGGGCTCCAAGGCGGGAAACAAGGGATGGGACGCCGCCATGTCGGCCATCGAGATGGTGGATCTTTTCAGAAAACTGTAATCCGGTCCGGGCGCGGTCCAGGGGAACGATTGCCGGACCTGATTCTGAGGGATGCATGCACCAGAGGCGGAAGGCGAGAGAAGTGACCCTGCAGGTTCTTTACGCGCTCGACGTTCATCCGATCGGCCCCGCGGAGGCGATTGCACTCTTCTGGAGCAACTTCGAGGCCCCGGAAGACGCCAGGCCTTTCTCCTCCCTGCTGATCGAAGGCGCCTGGAACCACCGGGAGAGGATCGACGGCCTGATCAGCGGCAGTTCGGAGCACTGGAGCATCGGCAGGATGTCCCGGGTGGACAAGAGCATTCTGCGGATGGCCGTATACGAACTCCTCTTCTGTCAGGACATCCCCCCGAAGGTCACCCTGAACGAGGCGATCGACCTCGGGAAGGTCTATGGATCCGAGAATTCGGGCGCATTCATCAACGGCATCCTGGACGCCCTCTACGGAAAACTGCGGAACAAGGATGAAGATCAAGATCACACCGGCGTCGCCGGATGCCCTGGACCATGACACCCTCCTCCTCGGCTTCTTTTCCAACGAAAGACCGCCGAGGGGGTACTGCGGCCTGGTAGACTGGCGTCTCAACGGGTGGATCTCCGGCCAGATCGCGGAGGGAAGGATCTCCGGCCATTTCCTGGAAAAGCTCGCGTTCGCCTTTCCTGAACGGATCGGCATCTCCCGCCTCCTCCTCTTCGGCCTGGGGAATCTTTGCGAATTGACCTGCGACAGGCTCTACAACGCGGGCTGCGAAATGGCGCGGACCGTCTTCGGGATCGGGACGGCCGATCTGGTCCTCCCGGTGCCGGCCGCCGGCCGGGGTCCCCTGGACCTGGACAGGATGACCGAGGCCCTGTTCACGGGCTTCTTCGACGGGTTCGGACACGCCCCCGAGAAACTCGCGGCCCTGGTTCTGGAAGTCCCGGCGACTCCCGATCACACGGAGGATGTCCACCGCGGGCTGGTTCTGTTCCGGCGGCATGTCGGGGCGGCGGAGGTCGAAATCCCCGAATTCCCCGATCCTTTCGGAAAGCGGCAGGAAAGCCCCGCGGAAGGATGCGGGCCAAAGGCAAAGGAAACCCCGATATGAAGGTGATCATCATCGGCGCGGGCGAGGTCGGCTACCACATCGCCGACAGCCTCTCCCGGGAGGGGATCGACACGGTCCTCGTCGACATCAACGAGGAGCGCCTGCGCGAGGTTTCCGAGTCGCTGGACATCCAGACCATCCTCGGCAGCGGAAGCAGCCCGGAAGTCCTCAAGCGTGCGGGCATGGACCAGGCGGACATGGTCGTGGCGGTCACGGACAGCGACGAGACGAACATGATCTCCTGCCTCCTCGCCTCGACCCAGTCCCGGATCCCCGTCCGGATCGCCCGGATCCGCAATCCGGAACTCAACGGGGAGAGCGCGCTCTTCAGCTCAAGCTGCCTCAACATCGCCCTCTGCATCAACCCGGAGCGGGAGGCGGTCAGCCATATGCTGGACCGTCTGGAATCTCCCGGGGCCTCCGAGGTGTTCCGCTTCGCGGGCGGCCGCGTCCGGATGGTGGGCTTCGTCATCGACCCCGGCGCAGCCGTCGTGGGGAAGAGCCTGGTCGCCCTGCGGGCCATGGAACCGGAGTTCAAGGTCCTGATCACCGCCATGGTCCGGGATGAGAAATTCATCGTCCCCACCGGGGAGACGGTCATCGAGGCCGGCGATTACCTTTTC
>JBFYYH010000040.1:0-4966 GCA_041310125.1 Syntrophaceae bacterium
AGGTGGCGGAAGGTGTTCTCGATGACCACAATGGCATCATCGACGAGCATCCCGACGGCGAGGGCCAGCCCGCCGAGCGTCATGATGTTCAGGGTGTAATCGAACAGGTAGATGCCGATGAAGGTCGTGACGACCGAAAGCGGAATCGCCAGGGCGATAGTCAGCGTCGGCCGCCAGTCCAGCAGGAAGGCAAAGATCGCGAGAATCGCGAGAATGCTGCCGAGAATGACATCGTTCCGGGTGCTCCGGGTGACCTGGGAGATCACCTTCCCCTGATCGATCGCCGGGTAGAAACGGATGTCCGGCGGCATCTGCCCCCGGAGTTCGTTCACGGTCCGGTTGATGCTCTCCACGACCTTGACCGTATTGGAGCCGGACTGCTTCATGACCATCATCGCCACCGAAGGGCGGTGGTTCGTCCGGGCGAGATTCCGGATCTCCTTGAAGGTGTCCTTCACCGTCGCCACGTCCCGGAGATAGACCGGGGTTCCCCCCTTCATGGCCACGACGGTGTCCATCATGGTCTCGATGTCCTTGTACTCGCCCATCGTCCGGATCAGGAACTCCGTATGCCCTGTACGGACGTGGCCGCCGGATACGTTTACGTTCTCCAGGGCGAGTTTGCCGATGATCTGGTCGATGGAGAGGCGGTAGGCGTTGAGCCGGTCCCGGTCCACCAGGACATTGATCTCCCTTTCCAGCCCCCCGAGCACATAGACGGAGGCAACCCCTTCCAGGCGCTCCAGGCGCGGCCGCAGGCTGTCGTCGAGATACTTCCGGAGGACCTGGGTGTCCTGCATCCCGGTCACGCCGTAGTAGAGGATCGGGTAGTCCGACATGTTGAACTTGATGACGAGCGGGCTGTCGGCGTCCTTGGGGAGATAGTCGGTCAGCCAGGAGAGCTTCTCCCGGACGTCCTGGGCGGCAAAGTCGAGCTTCGTCCCCCACTCGAACTCGACGATGACCGCCGAGATCCCCTCCTGGGAGGTGGAGTTGACCCGCTTGACGTTCTTCACCGTGCTGATGACCGATTCCACCGGACGGGTGATCAGCTTCTCGATGTCTTCGGAAGAAACCCCCTGGTAGGTCGTGATCACGGAGACCACCGGGTACTCGAGTTCGGGAAGCATGTCGAGCCCCAGGCGGGAATAGGAGATGAAGCCGAAGATGCAGACGATCAGGATCACCATGAAGACGGTGATCCGGCGTCGGATGGAGAATTCGGGTATCGTCATCGCGGTCGCACCGCCCCCAGGGTTATTGAACACAGGGTCTCTGCCGTCCGTTCAGCGGGATCCGGAGGCGGAGGGGTTCCGGGCCGAAGGGCGCAATACCCGCAAACTTTTCCCGACCACGGCCTAGAGGGTCTCCTCCATCGGCAGCAGGAAGCTCCGGACGCCGGCGCGGGGGTGTTCTTCCCGGATCCAGCGGATCCGCTCCCTGATCCGGGGAACCTCCTCGTCGGGAACGACCGTCAGCAGGACGTTGTTCTTGCCGGGCCAGCAGTGCGTCCCAAGCTTGGGCTCCGTCTCCGTCCCAACCCCCTGGGCCTCCACCATCTTGGTGTACGCCCGGATCCCGCTCTCCTTGAGGGCGGCGATCACGTCCTCATCCGCCGCTTCGCAGTAGATGATCATGAACATCTTCATGGCTTCACTCCTCCGGGCTCATGGCCGCCAACAGGCTTGTTGAAGAACGGTCATCTGCGGTGTTGCGCTGCAAACCTTCTCGCTCAACGCATTTCCATATACGCCTCTCTCTTCGGTTTTTGCGCGCCCTGCATCGGAGCATCGTTGAACGGTCTGTCGCAACGAGCGTTGTTTCAACGCCCTGCTACGCGCTGTCCGCCGACGGTTCTGGGCCTTTCTTCGCCGCAACGCCCGCAGCCTTGCGCTTCGCGCGGCGCCTCGCGAAGAACCCCCGTCCGTCGTCGAAGAGGTCGTAGGCGGCGGGGACCACGACCAGCGTCAGGAACAGCGAGGTCAGCAGGCCGCCGATCACCGCGATCCCCATCGGGGAGCGGGTTTCCGAACCCTCCCCCACGCCGAAAGCCACCGGCAGCATCCCGAAGACCATCGCGAAGGTCGTCATCAGGATCGGCCGCAGCCGGACCGGCCCCGCCTGGAGGATCGCCTCCCGCCGGGGAATCCCCCGCGCCCGCAGGACGTTCGTGTAATCGACCAGCAGGATCGCGTTCTTCTTCACGAGCCCCATCAGCAGGATCAGGCCGATGAAGCTGAAGATGCTGATCGTGTTTCCCGTCAGGATGAGGGCCCCGAAGGCCCCGATGAACGACAGCGGCATCGCCAGAAGGACCGTGAAGGGGTGGACGAAGCTCTCGAACTGGGCGGCGAGGACCATGTAGGCCATGATGACCCCGAGAACGATCGCGAACATCAGGAAGCCGAAGGATTCCGACATCGTGTCGGCCTGCCCCCGGTACTTGGGAATGTAATCGGACGGCAGGATCCCGGCCGCGATTTTATTGAGATCCTCCATCGCCTGTCCGAGGGGGGTCCCCTCGAGGTTGGCGAACAGGGAGATCGACCGCTGACGGTCGACGCGGTTGATCACGCTCGGCCCCCCCCCTTCCTGAATCGAAACGAGGTTGCGCATCTCGACGAGCCGCCCGTCCTTCGCCCGGACATAAATCCTGCCCAGATCGTCCGGGTCCCGCCGTTCCTCCGGATTGAGGCGGATCCGGAGGTCGTAGCGCTTCCCCCGGCTCTCGTCCTTGTACTTGGTCACCTCGGCCTCGCCGCTGATCAGGATGTTGATCGCCTCGGCGATGGTCGCGACATCCACCCCGAGGTCGGCCGCCTTGTCCCGGTCGATGAACACCTTGAGCTCGGGCTTGCCCAGCTCCAGGGAGGTGTCGACATCCACCACCCCCGGACGCTTGGCGAATTCGCCGGCGATCTGCTTCGCATAGGTCTGGATCGCCTCCAGGTCGGGCCCGCGGACGCTGTACTGGATCGGCACCTGCCGCTGGCCTCCGCCGATCATCGAGAAGTCCTCCGCCGACACCTTGAGTCCCGGAAACTGGCGCAGTCTCTGGCGGATCTCCTTCTTCAGATCCATCTGGGTCTTCTTCCGCTCGGCCTTCGGAATGAGGCTGGTCATCATGATCGCGCGATTGACTGAGTTGCCGATTCCCTGCCGGTAAAATACCGCCCGGACCTCCGGCATCTCCCGGAGGATCTTCTCGGCGGGACGGAAGAGTTCTTCGGCCTTGTCCAGGGAATAGTCGATCGGCGCCTCCAGGCGGACGATGAACTGCCCCTGGTCCTCCGGCGGAACGAACTCCTTCCCCATGTACTTCGTCAGGTAGAGGCTCCCGGCGAAGAGGATCAGGGCGCCGATGAGCATCTTCCAGCGGTGGTCCAGGGAAAAGGCCAGCAGGTGGCGGTAGCCCCCCTCGAGCGACCGGTATCCCCTTTCCAGCCAGCCCGCGATCCCCCCCGTCGGGCGGACGGGCGCCGGGGAGGGCTTTTCGTGACCGCCCCGGCGCACGGTGAATCGCTTCAGGAAGATCGAGGCAAGCATCGGCGTCAGGGTAAAGGAAACCAGCAGGGAGACCAGGACCGAGAAGACGACCGTCAAGGCAAACTGGAGGAAGAACCGCCCGATCATCCCCTTAATGAAGGCCACCGGCAGGAAGATCGCGACGATCGCGAACGTGGTCGCCATGACCGCGAGGCCGATCTCGGAGGTGGCGAAGGTCGCCGCCTCGCGCGGCGCCATCCCCTCCTCCACGTGGCGGTAGATGTTCTCGATGACGATGATCGCATCGTCGATCAGAAGCCCGACCGAGAGGGTCAGCGCCAGCATCGTCATGTTGTTGAAGGTGAACCCGAAGGCCCGGATCAGGGCGAAGGTGGCGATGATCGAGATCGGCAGGGCGACCGCGCTGATCAGCGTCGTCCGGAAGTTCCTGAGGAAGATGAAGACCGCCAGGACCGCAAAGAGGCTCCCCAGGATTAGGTGCTTCTGCACCTCCGAGATGGAGCGCCGGATGAATGTGGACTGGTCGATGGCAATGTTGAGCGTCATCCCCGGCGGGAGGGTCCTGTTGATCTTGACGATCTCCTCCTTGACCGCGTTGACGACGGCGACGGTGTTCGTCCCGGACTGCTTCTGAACGCCCATCCCCACAGCGGGGATGCCGTTGAAGCGCGCAATGTCCCGCCGCTCCTGCATCCCGTCCTCCGCCTTTCCGATGTCCCGGAGACGGACAGGGGCGCCCTTGATGTAGGCGATGACCAGGTCGTTGAAGTCGTCGACCTTGAGGAACTCCCCCTTGACCTTGATCGTGTACTCCTTGGAGAGGCTCTCGATCCTCCCCCCCGGCAGCTCAACGTTCTGCCGCTTGAGAGCGCCCAGGACGTCGTTCGCGGAAAGCCCGTAGGCCTGGAGCTTGCCGGAGTCCAGCCAGACCCGGACCTGCCGCAGCTGGAGGCCTCCCAGTTGGATGTCGCCGACGCCGTTGATCCGCTGGAGCTGCTCCTTCAGGACCTCGTCGACGTAGGTGGAAAGCTCCCGGACCGATTTCTGCCCCGACAGATTCAGCCACATCACCGCCGTGGCATCGGGATCCACCTTGGCGATCCGGGGTTCGTCGATGTCGTCGGGAAGCTTGTTCCGGATCAGGGCGACCTTCTCCCGGACGTCCTGGACGGCCAGATCGATGTCCCGTTCGAGGACGAACTCGATCGTGACCCGGGAATCCCCCTCGGTGCTGCTGGAGGTGATCGACTTCACCCCGTTGATCGTATTGACCGCCCCCTCGATTCGGTCCGTGATGTCAACGTCGATCACCTCGGGGCTTGCCCCATCCAAATGCGTGGAGATCGTAACGATGGGGAAATCGACCTTGGGGAAGAGGTCGACGCCGATCTCCGGATAACTGACCGCCCCGAGGACCACCAGGGCCATGATGACCATGGTTGCGAAAACCGGCCTTTTG
>JBFYYH010000041.1:0-4926 GCA_041310125.1 Syntrophaceae bacterium
GATTGGTTTGATCTGCGTTTCGGAAAATTTCCGGACCATCTCCCGGACCATCTTCTGTTCTTCCGTCGGTGCAAAATTCATTGATGACCCTCCTTCCACTATACCCGTTCGAGGACGATCGCCATCCCCTGTCCACCGCCGATGCAGAGGGTGGCGAGACCGAGGTTCAGATCCCTCTTCTGCATCTGCATCGCCAGGCTGTAGGTGATCCGAGCGCCGGTGCAGCCGATCGGATGGCCGATCGAGATTCCGCTTCCGTTAAGGTTGCACTTTTCCAAGGAGATGTCCAGCTCCCTCAGGCAGGCGATCGCCTGGCAGGCAAAGGCCTCATTGAGCTCGATGAGGTTGATGTCCTTCATCGCGAGGCCGAGCTTGCCGAGGAGCTTGCGGGTCGCGGGGATCGGTCCCAGCCCCATAAAGGCCGGATCTACGCCGCCCGCGGCGAACCCCTTGATCCGCGCAAGCGGCTTCAGCCCGAGCTCTTTGGCCTTGTCCTCGGCCATGACGACGACCGCCGCCGCCCCGTCGTTGATCCCGGAGGCATTTCCGGCCGTGACCGTTCCCCCGTCCTTCTTGAAGGCCGGAGGCAATGCGGACAGTTTTTCGAGGGAGGTGTCCATCGGCCGCTCGTCCGTATCGAAGACGAGCGGGTCGCCCTTCTTGCGGGGGATGACCACGGGGACGATCTCGTCGGCCACGGCCCCGCCCGCGATCGCCGTTCGGGCCCGCTGGTGGCTCAGGAGCGCCAGCTCATCCTGCTCCCGGCGGGATATCCCATAGAGGGAGGCAATGTTCTCGGCGGTGAACCCCATGTGGTAGCCGTTGAAGATCTCGTAGAGGCCGTCGAAGACGACCAGGTCCGTGATCTTTCCGAAGGGGGAGCTCATCCGGTACCCCCAGCGCGCCTCCGGGAGGGCGAAGGGGGCGCTCGACATGCTCTCCATCCCCCCCGCGACGACGGCCTCCGCGTCTCCCGCCCGGATCGACTGGGCGGCGAGCGCGATCGCCTTCATCCCCGAGGCGCAGACCTTGTTGACGCTGAATGCGTTTGTCTCCTCGGGGAGCCCCGCGAAGATCGAGGCCTGGCGGGCCGGGTTCTGCCCCTGCCCGGCCTGGAGGACGTTCCCCATGATGCACTCGTCGAACTGGACGGGGGCGAGGCTGTCGGGATAGTCGTAGTGCTTCTTCTGGATCTCCGTCTTTTCGATCTCCCGGAAGGGGGCGGGGCGGCAGGCGCGGAGGGCTGGCGAAAGGTCCGGACGGAGGCCCGCCCTGAGGATCGCCTCCCGGATCACCAGCGCCCCCAGGTCGACGGCCCGGACCTCTTTGAGCGACCCGCCGAAGCTGCCGACGGCCGTCCGCGCCCCGCTGACAATCACAACGTCCTTCATTTTGCAGATCTCCTTTCCAAAATTAAGAGCACTGAAAAAACTACGGAAATTGGCTTCGTGCAGCGCGATTTAAAGGTTTTTCGGGTACCATGCCGTCGCAGCGTAGCGTCCGCAAAGGCAACTGTTTGAGCGCGTGAGCGCGAATTCGAAGAATCAGCGGAGCGAAGCGCAGCTAATTTTGCCATTGCAGCGAAGCGAGACGATGCATGGTCGAAAAAGATTTATGAGCGCCAATGAAGCCAATTTCCAAGGCTTTAAAATTACACGCGGATGAGCATCGCGTCGCCCTGGGCGGCGCCGGAGCAGATGCCGCAGACCCCCAGGCCGCCGCCCCGCCGCCGGAGCTCGTAGGCGAGCGTCATCAGGATTCTTGCCCCGGTCGCCCCGATCGGGTGGCCGTAGGCGATGGCGCTGCCGTTGACGTTCACCTTCGCGAACATCTCCTCCTTCGTCATCCCCAGGATCGACCGGGCGCTGACGAGGACGACCGCGGCGAACGCCTCGTTGATCTCGACCAGTTTGATCCGGTCGAGGGCCAGGCCGTTCTGGTCGATGATCTTCTTGATGGCGAGGCCCGGCACGGTGGCGATGTCCTTCGGCGGCTGGGAGACCTCCGCGTAGTCGAGGATCGTGCAGAGCGGCTTCAACCCCAGTTCGGCCGCCTTCTCGGCGCTCATCAGGAGGCAGACGTCGCCGCCGTCGTTGACGCCGGGGGCGTTCCCGGCGGTGACGCTTCCCGGCTGGCCGGTGACGGTGCTCTTGTGGCCGAAGACCGCCGGCAGCTTCGCGAGCCCCTCGATCGTCGTCTCCGGCCGCGGCCCCTCGTCGGCTTCCAGGACGAAGGTCTTCTTCCCCTCCCGGACCTCGACCGGGAAGATCTCGTCGTCCAGGCGGCCCGCCTTCATCGCCTCCACGGCGGCCAACTGGGAACGGAGGGCCCATTCGTCCTGCTCCGCCCGGCTGAAGCCGAACTCGTCGGCGACCTCCGAACCGTGAAGCGCCATGTGGCGGTTGTAGAAGGCGCACCAGAGGCCGTCGTGGACCATCAGATCTACGGCCGGCCGCGAGGGGAGGCCCATCCGGGCGCCCCAGCGCATCTCGGGAATGCCGAAGGGGGCGTTCGTCATGCTCTCCTGGCCGCCGGCGATGCAGATCTCGGCCCGGCCGAGCTGGATCATCTGGCAGGCGAGGTCCACCGTCTTGATCCCGGAGGAGCAGACCTTGTTGACGGTGATGCTGGGGACCGATTCGGGGAGGCCGGCGAGGATCGTCGCCTGGCGGCTGGGGACCTGGCCGCATCCGGCGGGGACGACCTGCCCCATGAAGACGTAGTCCACCTCCTCCGGCTTGACCCTGCCGCCCGTCCGGCGGAGGACCTCCTGAATCGCCAGGGCGCCGAGCTCGGGCGCCGAGAAGCCCTTCAGGGCGCCGCCGAAGCGGCCGTAAGGGGTGCGGCAGGCCTCGACCAGGACGACCTCACGCAGTCCCGTGGAGGCTTTTTTCTTCCGCCCCATCGTCGTGAAATCGGGCTTCCTCTCGCCGAATCCCGCAACGGGGGCCTTGGCGTATTTTTCGGACATCTTCTGATCGATTTTTTGGGGGACCTTATCCATGTTTCCTCCAATCTTTTCTTCAGGGATTCACCCCCGCGAAGCCACCTCCTGCATCGTTCGGCTGCATGGAAGCGGCCGCCGCAATCCGTCTATGGACAACCGATTCGCGGGGGTGGTGGGTTGGACTGTTGTGCTACTGGACCAGCTCTTCCACGAATTCGATTTCGCGCGGGACCTTGTAGGAGGAGAGGTAGGTCCGGCAGTGCCGGAGCAGCTCCCGCTCCTCGATCTCCGCGCCGGGATTCTTCACGACGAGCGCCTTGACGATCTCGCCCCGCAAGAGGTCCTCCTTGCCGATGATCGCGGCCTCGCGGACCGCCGGGTGCAGGCCGAGGACAAGCTCGATCTCCCGCGGGTAGACGTTGAAGCCGCTGGTGATGATCATCCGCTTCTTCCGGCCGGTGAGGAAGATGTAGCCGTCCCCGTCCATCCTCCCGAGGTCGCTCGTGTGGAGCCAGCCGTCGCGGATCACCTGGGCGGTCATCGCCTCGTCCTTGTAGTAGCCCTTCATGACGTTCTCGCCCCGTATGATCAGTTCGCCGACCTCGCCCCGCGTCAGCTCCCGCCCCTCTTCATCGACAATCTTCGCCTCCACGCCGGGGATCGGGATGCCGATGGAGCCGGGCTTCTGGGGCATGTCGAGGCGGCTGAAGGAGGAGACGGGCGATGCCTCGGTGAGGCCGTACCCCTCCATGATCTTCACGCCGAACTTCTGTTCGAAGACGGGGATGAATTCCGGGGGCATCGCCGAGCCGCCGGTGATGCAGACCTTCAGCGAATCCATGCGGTATTTCTCGGCCCCCTCGTGGAACACCATGCCGAGGAAGAGCCGGGGGACGGCGGCGATGTAGGTGACCTTCTCCTTCTCGATCGCGCCGAAGATGCCGTCGAGGGTGAAGCGGTCCATCAGGACCATCCCGGCGCCGATCCGGAGCGCGGCCAGCATGTTCGCCACGGCGCCGAAGGAGTGGAAGAAGGGGATGATGGCGAGGCCCGTGTTGTGCTCATCGAGGTGGCAGATCGTCCGGAGGAGGAGGGACTGGGTGAGGAGGTTCTTGTGGGTGAGGACCGCGCCGAGGGGCTTCCCCGTCAGCCCCGCCGTGTAGATCATCACCGCCGGGTCGCCGTCCGCCATCTCCGGCGGCTCCAGCGTGAAGGGGCCGCGCTCGACGATCTCCCGGAAGGGCGACGGCTCGTCCGCCCCGTTCGCCTCGATCAGGAGGCGGCAGAGGGGGAGTTCGTTCCGGATCTCCGCGAAGCGCTTCGCCAGCGTTCCCTGCGTGATCAGGCCGCGGGAATCGCTGTTTCCCAGGAGGTGCCGGAGTTCGTAGGGGGTCGACTGGACGTTGAGCGTCACCGCGACGCCGCCAATCTTCTGGACGGCGAAATAGGCGATCACGAACTCCGGGCAGTTGGGGAGCATGATCGCCACCTTGTCCCCTCTGTCCAGGCCCTCCGACCGCAGATGGTTTCCCAGGGCGCAGGCCGCCCGCTCCAGCTCGCGGTAGGTGAGCCGCTTCTCGCCGTGGAGGACGGCCACCTTTTCCCCATATATTCCGGCGCATTCCGCCAGCATCTTTCCCAGGCTCATGGCACGTCTCCAACCCTTCAAATTTTCGCTCCTCCTTAGCATAAGAGGCGACGGGATTTCAACTGAATAAAACCCCCGGGAACACGGACAAATGCGTGCATCCGCTCTTGACATTCGCTATTTTTCCCCTTGATTGGAGCGAGGATTTTATCTATAATGCGGCCGCTTCGCGACAACCGCGAACGCGGACGATTTTCCAGGGCAGATTTTCAAGGCGCATTCTCCAAGAGGTCGAAACCAGATCCAGAGGCTGGAACCGCTGTCCGTCTCCACAAACCGATCATTTTTAAAAGGAGGGGAGTATGAAGAAAACCGTTTTCATGGTGCTCGT
>JBFYYH010000042.1:0-4190 GCA_041310125.1 Syntrophaceae bacterium
CGACCCAAAAGGAGCTCCGCCGGCTCTACGGAATCGACGCGGAGGGGATCGCCGCGGCCGTCCGGCAAATGGGATCCGGTCTTGACAAGACCTGACCCCATCGATTGTGACTGAGGGTATCGTGGACCAACCCACAGAAAGCAGCGGGAAAGACAAACCGAAGCGATTCAAATCCCAAGACCTGCCCCCCCGCCGGATCCGTCTGGACAGCCTGCTCGTCGAACGGGGGCTGGCGGAGAGCCGGCAGAGGGCGCAGGCGATGATCCTCGCGGGAATCGTGCTCGTCGGCGATCGGCCGGCCCCAAAGTCGGGAATGCCCGTCCCCGCCGACGCGGAGATCCGGATCCGGGGAGAGGAGAATCCCTATGTGAGCCGGGGCGGCCTCAAACTCCGCGGGGCGCTCGACGCCTTTTGCCTCTCCCCGGCCGGACTCACCGCCCTCGATGTAGGGGCCTCCACGGGCGGCTTCACCGACTGCCTCCTCCAGGCGGGGGCGTCCCGGGTCTACGCCCTCGACGTCGGCTACGGACAGCTCGCCTGGAAACTCCGGGAAGACCCCCGGGTGGTCGGCATCGAACGGACGAACATCCGCCGTTTCGACGGAGCCGGCCTTTTCGGGAAGATCGACCTTGCGGTGATCGACGTTTCGTTCATCTCCCTGCGGCTCGTCATCCCCCCCGTCCTGAAGCTCCTCCGCGGGGGCGCGCTCCTCGTCGCCCTGGTCAAGCCGCAGTTCGAGGTGGGGAGGGGCGAGGTCGGGAAACGCGGAGTCGTCCGGGACCCTGCGCTCCACCGGCGCGTTCTCGAGGAGATCGAGGCGTTCTGCGGGGGGCTCGGCCTCCTGGTCCGGGGGCATTGCGATTCGCCGCTCACCGGTCCCGCGGGGAACCGGGAATTCTTCATCTGCTGTGAAAAGCCGCTGGAGCCGGCGATGCCGGAAAGCTCGGGGGAAGGCCCATGGGAGTAAAACTGGCGAAGACGGCCGGATTCTGCATGGGGGTCCGGCGGGCCGTGGACCTGGTCATCGACAGGGCGCGCCGGACGAAAGGCCAGACCCTCTACACCTACGGCCCGCTGATCCACAACCCCCAGACCACCGAACTCCTCCGCAAGAGGGGGATCGTCCCGATCGGCAGCCTCGACGAGATCGACTCCGCCCCCGAAGGGACGGTGATCGTCATCCGCGCCCACGGGATATCCCCCGCCGAAAGAAAGAAGATCAAGGAGAAGGGGCTCCGGATCATCGACGCCACCTGTCCGAAGGTGGGCCGCGTCCAGGCGATCATCCGCAAGCACGCGGCCGCGGGGTTCACGGTTTTGATCGCCGGCGACCGCGAACACCCGGAGGTCAACGGACTGCTCGGCTTCGCGGGCGATGCCGGGATCGTCCTCGGCCGCAAGGAGGAGGTGGAAGATCTCCCCGAACTCTCGAAGGTGTGCGTCGTCGCGCAGACGACGCAGGACCTGGGGGAATACGCCGGGATCGTCCGCCGGATCCGGAAGCGGTTCCCGGACGCGCTCATCTTCGACACGATCTGCGACTCCACCGAGAAGCGCCAGAACGAAATCAAAACCCTCGCCGCGGGAACGGACGCCGTCTTCATCGTCGGCGGCCGCAACAGCGCGAACACCCGGCGCCTGACCGAACTCGCCGGGAGCCATGGAACCCCCGCCTTTCACATCGAGACCGCCGATGAACTCCAGGGGATCGACATCGAACCCTACCGCCGGATCGGCGTCTCCGCCGGGGCCTCGACCCCCAACTGGATCATCGACCGGGTGATGGACCACCTCAACGGCCGCCAGGGAAAGAGGAAGGAGCTTTTGCGGCGCCTCTTCAAGGTCTGGGTCTTCTGTGTCCGCACCGACATCTATTCGGCCGCCGGCGCGGGCTGCCTGTCTCTTGCCGCCATATTCCTCCAGGGGCTACGGGTGAACCCGCTGCTCATCCTGGCCGCAGCCCTCTATGTCTATGCCATGCACGTCCTCAACCGCTTCATCAACCGCAAGGCGAGCAGCATCAGCTCCTTCCGGGAGGAGTCCTACCTTCTCCACGAGCGGATCTATGTGACCCTGGCCGTCGTCTCGATGATCCTTGCGCTCGGCGCCTCCCTCGCCGCCGGGCCGGCGCCCTTCCTTCTGCTGTCCGTCATCTCGCTCTCCGGCATCCTCTACAACACGACCATCCTCTCCCCGCGCTGGCGTTTCCGGAGCCTGAGGGACCTCCCCGGATCGAAGAACATCGGCACCGCCATCGCCTGGGGGGCGGTGGCGGCCCTTCTTCCCCGCCTCGAAACCGGTTTCTCCCCCACGCCCGGCCTCGCGGTCGCCTTTTTCTTCACCGCCTCCGTCGTCTTCATCCGCTCCGCCCTCTCGGACATCCTCGACATCCAGAGCGACCGCCTGATCGGACGGGAGACCATTCCCGTCCTGATCGGCAAGGAGAGAACCCTGCTTCTCCTCCAGGGAATTTCCTTTTTCCTGATGCTGCTGCTCCTCGGCGCCCCGCCGGCCGGGTGGACCACCCCCCTCGCTTTTGCGCTGCTTCCCACGGTTTTTTATCTATGGATTTGTTTCAAACTTTATGATAGAAGGTCCGGGTTTTCGGGGGTTGTCCTGGAGGGGCTGCTGGAGAGCAGCTACATCATCGCGGGAATCGGTGCGGTGGCGTGGCTCATGGCGGCCTGAACCGGAGGGAATGTTCATGGCGAAAAACTGGGGAGCGGCCTTGTCGGTCGTCCTGCTGTTGGGGCTGTTCGGCTGCGGCGGGCTTCGCTACTCCAACGTCTCGCCGGAGGCGAAGGACTTCCACCCCCAGCGGATTTCCGTCCTTCCGGCCGAGGCGAAGGCCTTTCCGGAAGCGAAGGAACCCATCGACCGCCTCTTCGCAGAAGCCCTCCGGGAGAAGAAATGGTTCGCTTCGGTCGTCGGGGGGGAGGAGATCAGCCGCCGCCTGGAGAGGGACGAACCGTTCCGGCTGACCGTCTCGGAGTACCTGACCAAGCTCGACCGGGTCACCTTCTCCGACCCGGCCTTGAGCCGGAGGATCGGCGAAGCGACGAAGACGGAGGCGATCCTGCTCGTGCGGGTCGATTACTGGAACCACACGACGGAGGACGACAAGAAGGTGGGCAAGGTCAGCCTCAGCCTGACGATGATCGACGCGGGAACGGGGCGGATCGTCTGGACGGCGGGCCACTACCGGGCCAGCGACTACCGGATCATGAAGCCGGCCCTCCCCGACGTGGCGAGGGATCTCATCCGGGAGATGATCGATCATATGCCGCGCTAAAAGTCGCGGTTGAACCGCTCCGGACGCGGGATTTCCGCGGCCGGATTCTGGGAGGAGGTCGGGATGAAAGAGGAAGTGCAGAAAGCGATTGACCGGATCAGGCCGAATCTCCAGGCGGACGGCGGGGATGTGGAGCTGATCGAAGTGGGGGACGACGGGGTGGTCAAAGTGAAGCTGGTCGGCGCCTGCCACGGCTGCCCGATGGCCCAGATGACCCTGAAGAACGGGATCGAGAAGTTCCTCAAGCAGGAGGTTCCTGCGGTCCGTTCGGTGGTTTCCGTCTGAAAAGGCCGGCCCGGACGGGCTGGTCTGAGGGATAAACAAATCAAAGGAGAAAAGACATGGCTTATATCATCACGGATGAATGCATTGCGTGCGGTTCCTGTCAGGATGAATGCCCCGTAGAAGCGATCAGCGAAGGCGAGGACAAGTACACCATCGATGCCAAGCTGTGCACCGACTGCGGGGCCTGCGCGGAAAATTGCCCCGTCGAGGCGATCGTTCCGGGTGAAGAGAAGTAAGGTCCGGCTCGGACCGGATGGTGAACAAGGGGGAACGCCGCGCCCATCGGGAATCGCGGCCTTCCCCCCTGTTTTATGAAGCACAGGGCGGTCAGGATGGGACGATTTATCACCTTTGAGGGCATCGAGGGGTGCGGCAAGACCACCCAGATCCGGCTCGCGGCGGAGTGGCTGGCCGGGCGCGGCATCCCGGTCCTCGCAACCGCCGAACCCGGCGGCACGCCCCTGGGCGTGAAGATCCGGGAGATCCTTCTGAACCGCGGATCCTTCGCGATCGGCGCCGAGGCCGAACTGCTCCTCTTCGCCGCCGCCCGTGCCCAGCACGTCCGCGAAACCATCCTCCCGGCCCTCCAGTCGGGGAAGTGGGTCCTCTGCGA
>JBFYYH010000043.1:0-2891 GCA_041310125.1 Syntrophaceae bacterium
GGCCCTCAGTGCATCCTCTCGGGCTGGAAAGATCGATCTTAAGATCGTTCAGAAAAGGGTATGCCGGTACGGATGGATTCTGGCCCTTCTGACCCTGTTTTCGGGCTGCGTTCATGTGCCCATGTCCTCTGAGACCATCATCACGGATAAACTTCGGGCGATACCCTCCGTGGAACCGGGAGATGTTCTTCTGGTGTATGGTGAGAATGCAGCCGTTCCAGAACAGTCCATCATCGGTTCTTATTTAACGGCATATTGCCTGGCTGATTTCCACGGGAATACCGTCGGCGAACTGATTAAAACGATATTGAAAGTAAATCCTCAGCCGGGACGGTTTGCCGTAAGACACTTGAAAGAACTGGAGAGAGAAGGGGATGCAGATTCAACTTCAACAGAGGGGGATTCGATTTTGAGTCGGCTGAATCTCTCTAAGGCCAGGGTCCTGAAGGATCATTTGCGCTATGCGGTTCACGTCAGGGAGGAATTTGGAGTCAAGGTTCATGTCCCTCTGTACTTCAGCCCTTTCGGCGTTGCCTCCTGCGGCAACAGAACGGTCCTGGAAGCCCATATTTGGGAACTGCCCACAGAGAAATTCCTCGGTTCCTTGAGCGTCTCCGCCGAAGGGGAGTTCACCGTCGTGGCATACCTGCTTCATTTCGTGGTTTCTCGCGATACGCAAAAAGATGCCACCTGGAAACTCGCACGAGCAATCGTTGAAAGGTTGACCGGTTTAAAACCGCTTGAAAATCAAGTCGATTAGGAAGACACCTGCAGAAGGGGTGACGCTGTTTTGCCATGTGCTCCATTCGGACTCCGTGAAGGTTCCCAAAAACGCCGTTCAGCCGATCCCTTAAGCGCGACCGTTGATCTTCGAACGGCCCACTTCCAATCCGAAATCCTCACCAGGAATCATCGCATGCGGCCGAACTGTTGAAAGCGAGGTAGCCTGCGGCCGGGCTTTGATTTCATCGGGATGCCGTTTACGCCAGAGGGCCGTCCTGGCGTCGGTACCAGAGGTTCGGGAAGAGGCGGTAGAGGGTCCGGGATACGGGGCCGATGTATTCCCGGGTGCGGCGGTCGAACTGCGTCGCCTGGAGAATCTGCTCCCGGATCTCCCCCCGGCTCCGCTCCTCGTTGAAGATCCGGTACGCGCAGCGGAAGATCGGGCTGTACATGTTGCGCCGCTCGAGGAACCGGTGGACGCCGAGGATCGTGTTCGGCCCCTCCGGCTTCCCGTCGATCCGCTCCAGGACCTTCCTGTGGGTTTCCCGGGAATTGCCGTCGAAAAGCTCGTAGAAGAGGCGGCCATAGCGGTGGTTCTTGCTCGCGTCCGAGGAGAGGGTCACGAACATGTCCCCCACCCCGGCCTGGCTCTGGAAGGCCTGGAAGCTCCCCCCGAGGATCCGCGAGAGGGCCCTCACCTCGACGCCAGCCCTGGAGAAGAGCGTCCCCGGGATCGAGTCGCCGAGGTCGAGGCAGTTTGCCACCCCCTTGAGGTTCGCCACGATGTTCTTCAACGCGCCGCACGCCTCAACACCGATCGCATCGAAATTGTAGTAGGAGGTCAACTCCCGCCGGTCGGAATCGAAGAACTCCCCGCGGAAGGAACGGCAGAGCGCCTTCGGACCCGCCACGGTCAGGCAGACCGGCTTCCCCAGGGCAACATCCACATCGAAGAACGGCCCCCCGACGGTGACGATTCCGTAGCGGTCCTTCAATCCCGAGAAACGGTTCCGGATGAGCTGAGAGGGGGTGATCAGCCGATGGGTCAGCTCGTCCGCGGTCAGCCCCTTGATCGCCGAGATGAAGCAGCTCTCCGTGCCCTTCCGCCGCAGGATCGGTTCGATCTGGTTCAGCAGACCGGGAAGCCGGTCCATTGTCACGGCCAGAAAGATGAAATCGTTCTCTTCGACCGCCCGCTCGTGGTCGTTCGTCGCCCGGACCTTCGGGGAAAACCGAGGCACCTTGTCCATTCCACCGAGCCTCCGGGCGAGGTCGGCGGTCAGGTGTTTCGGGTTGAGGCGCTCCCGGTTCACGGCCCTGCAGAATTCGATGTCGGGGTGATAGAGGAGCACCCGCTTGCCGTCGCGGTCGAACTTGCAGGCGAAGGCTGTCCCCAGCCGTCCCGACCCGATGATCGTGATCCCGTTCGTATCAAAAGAGGGGGTTCTCTGCATGATGGGCCGTCCCGAACCTTCAGTCCTGCATGACCTCCCGGGCGATCACGATCCGCTGAACCTCGGAGGTCCCCTCGTAGATCGCGGTGACCCGGGCGTCCCGGTAGAGCCGCTCCACCTTGTACTCCTTCATGTAGCCGTATCCGCCGTGGATCTGAAGGGCGCGGTAGGCGGCGCGGTTCACCATCTCGGAGGCGAAGAGTTTCGCCATCGACGCCTCCTTCGTGAAGGGAAGCCCCTGATCCTTCCGGTCGGCCGCACAGAGGGTCATCCAGTAGGCGGCCTCGATCTCCGCGGCGGTGTCGGCAATCATCCACTGGATCGCCTGAAAGGAGCCGATGCTCCGGCCGAACTGCCTGCGGGTCTTGGCATAGCGGATCGCCTCCTGGAGACAGGCCCTGGCGATGCCGAGGGACTGCGAAGCGATCCCGATCCGGCCGCTGTCGAGGGCGACCATCGCGATCTTGAAGCCGGAGCCCTCCCGCCCCAGCAGTTTCTCCTTCGGGACCCGGCAGTCCTCGAAAAGGAGCTCGACCGTGTCGGAGGCGCGGAGGCCCATCTTCTCCTCGCTCCGGCCGATTGTGAATACCGGGGCGCCCTTCGGAAGAAGGAAGGCGGAGAGTCCTCGGTTCGACTTCTCCGAGCCGGTCCGGGCGATCTGGTCTGTCACGTCGGCGTAACTCCCGTTTGTGATGAAGATATTGGAGCCGTTGA
>JBFYYH010000044.1:0-6476 GCA_041310125.1 Syntrophaceae bacterium
AACTTCGATGAAGCGGCCGCCGCCGGTCATCACGACGTTCATGTCGACCTCGGCCCCGGAATCCTCCGCGTATTCGAGATCGAGCAGGAGATCCCCGTTCACGATCCCCACGCTGACGGCCGAGACATAATCTCTCACGGGAAGAGATCCGACCACCCCCCGCTCCTTCATCCGCCGGAGGAGATCCACCAGGGCGACGAAACCGCCCGTGATCGACGCCGTCCGGGTGCCGCCGTCGGCCTGGATGACGTCGCAGTCGAGGGTGATCGTCCTCTCCCCGAAACCCTGGAGGTCGGTGACCGCCCGCAGGGAGCGCCCGATCAGCCGCTGGATCTCGTGCGTCCTCCCTCCAATCCGGCCGCTCGTCGACTCCCGCGTCGAACGCTTCTGGGTCGCTGCCGGGAGCATCGCGTATTCCGCGGTCAGCCATCCCCGGCCGGTATTCTTGAGAAAGGGGGGGACCCTCTCCTCCAGCGTCGCCGAGCAGATCACCCGGGTGTGCCCCATCTCCACCAGCCCCGACCCTTCCGAGAAGCGCAGGAAGTCTCGCGTGATCCGGAAATCCCGCATCTCGTTCCAGGCCCTGCCGCCGGATCTCTGCATCTCTTCCCCCGCGTTCACTTCTGAAAATATCCCTGGATCCCCTTCACGATCGCGCGGGCGACGGCCTTCTGCGTCTCCTCATCCGCGAGCTTCTTCCGCTCCTCCGGATGGGTCGCAAAGCCGATCTCCACGACGAGCCCCGGAAGATTCAGGCCGTCCAGGAGGGGGCTCGGGGCGTCGCGAAGCCCTCGTCCTTTGCGGGGAAACACCTTTTCCAGGTTCGCCTGGATCTGTTGCGCGAACCTCACCGATTCGTTGAGATGCCGGTTCTTCGCCATGTCCTTGAGGATGGCCGCGGAGTCGGCGCCTCCGGCCGCGTTCTGCCGGAAGCCTGGGAAATAGACCTCATAGCCCGAGGCCCCCTTCCCGAAGCCCGCGTTGACATGAAGGCTGACCAGGCAATCCGGGTTGAGCGTCCCGGCCGCTTTGATCCGCTCCGCCGTCGACATCTTCCGGTCGGCCGTGCGGGTCAGGTGGACCTCCAGGCCGGGCACTTTTTTCGCCTCTTCGCGGATCAACAGGGCGAGGCGCATCGTGACGTCCTTCTCCCGGAGCTTGTCCGAAACCACACCGGAATCCTCTCCGCCGTGCGCGGGATCGATCAATACGATTCTCGGTTTCTTCTCGGCTGTCTCTCCGCTCATCGGCAACAGGCAACAGAGCGCGAGCGCCGGGAGCAGCAGCCAAAATCGACGGCTTGCATTCATCAACGTCTTCAAATCCTTTCTCTTCCCATCGGGTCCGTGGTTCTTACCGCAAACGGGCGGACACTGTCAATGCTTCTCGTCGCGACGGCCGTTTCCGCCGTTCCCCTTCAGGAGCTTACGGCCCTCTCCACGGAGATGACCCCCTGCAGCTTCTTGACCGAGGCGACGACCTTGTTGAACTGGTTGAGGTCCGCGACATTGACGGCAAAATCGCAGGTGACCCGCCCATCCTGCCCGGTATGGATCTCCGCATGGGTGATGTTGACGTCCAGGGAAGAGATGGCGGAGCTGATGTCCGCCAGGAGCCCCTTCTTGTCGCTGCAGAGGATCCGCATATGCACGGGATAGTCCCTTTTTTCGCGGATGTCCCACTGGACATCCACCAGCCGCTCGGGATCCATGTCCCGGACATGCACGCAGTTTGCCGTATGGACCGTAATGCCCCGGCCGCGCGAGATGAAGCCGATGATCTCATCCCCGGGGATGGGGTCGCAGCATTTGGCAAAACGGACCAGCAGGTCATCGATCCCGGTGAGGGAGACCCCGATCGGCACGGCGGCCGCCCCTTTTTTCCGGGATCGGGAGACCGGGGTTTCTTTGGGGGCTTCCTCTTCCGGCAGGAGAAGGTGGACGACGTGCTTGGGAGAAACCCTTCCATAACCGACGACCGCCATCAGGTCGTCCAGGGAATCGACATGGCATTCCTTGAGGATCTCCGCCATCTCCGGCGATTTGGCCATGCTTCCGAACTTCAGGTTGTGTTTCCGGAATTCCTTTTCCAGCAGATCCCGTCCCAGGGCGACGCTCCGCTTGCGCTCCTCGGTCTTGACCCAGTTGCGGATCTTCGAGATGGCGCGGGTGGTCACCACGTACTTGAGCCAGTCCTTGCTGGGATGGTGGCCCGCCTGGGTGATGATCTCGACCGTGTCGCCGTTCTTCATCTGGTATTTCAGGGGGACGATGGTCCGGTTCACCTTGGCGCCGATGCACTGATGGCCCACATCCGTATGGATGCTGTAGGCGAAGTCGATCGGCGTCGCCCCTTTCGGGAAGGATCTGACGTCTCCGTTCGGGGTGAAGACGTACACCTCTTCGGGGAAGAGGGCCACCTTGAGGTTGGACATGAACTCGCGCGGGTTCTCGATCTCCTGCTGGGCATCCAGCAGATCGCGGAGCTTCTTGATCTGATCCTCGTCCTCGCTCGACATGGCGCGGCCTTCCTTGTAGCGCCAGTGGGCGGCGATCCCCTCCTCCGCCCATTCGTGCATCGCCCGCGTCCGGATCTGGATCTCGACCCGCTCCCCGTAGGGCCCGATCACCGTCGTATGCAGGGACTGGTAGTGGTTGGCCTTCGGCATCGCGATGTAATCCTTGAAGCGGCCGGGAACGGGCTTCCAGAGCGCGTGGACCACACTGAGCGCCTCATAGCAATCCTTCTCCTTGTCCGAATCGAGGATGATCCGGAAGGCCGTCAGGTCGTACACCTCGTCGAAATCGATCTGCTGCTCCTTCATCTTCTTGTGGATGCTGAAGAAGTGTTTCGGCCTCCCCTCGACCTCGCCCGGGATGCCGAAACGGTCCAGTTCCCCGTGGATGATCCCCTTCACTTCCTCCGTGTACTCTTCCCGCTTCCCCTTCTTCTTGACCACCCGCCGGGCCAGTTCGTTGTAGGACTCCGGATCGAGATAACGGAAAGAGAGGTCCTCCATCTCGATCTTCATCCAGTTGATCCCCAGGCGGTTGGCCAGCGGCGCGTAGAGTTCGAGGGTTTCCTTGGAGATGAAGACCTGCCGGTCCGGCCTCTGGAACTCGAGGGTCCGCATGTTGTGGATGCGGTCCGCCAGCCGCACGAGGAGGATGCGGATGTCCGTGGACATCGCCAGGATCATTTTCCGGAAATTCTCCGCCTGCCGCTCCTCCTGGTTGCCGAGGGTGATCTTGCTGATCTTGGTCAGTCCTTCGACGAGAAACGCCACCTCCTTGCCGAAGGACTCCTCGATCTGCTGCAGCGTGGCGAGGGTGTCCTCCACCGTGTCGTGGAGAATGCCGGTCACGATCGTCGCCGCATCGAGCTTCATCTGGACGAGGATCCCGCCCACCTCCATGGGATGGGTCAGGTAGGGTTCGCCGGACAGGCGGATCTGTCCCTGATGGACGGAGGCCGAAAAGATGTAGGCCTTTTCGATCATCACCAGATCGGACGGCGGCAGATACGTCTGAGCCCTGTCCAGGATGTCGTTGATGCGCAGCATGCCCTTTAGATTCCCTCGCGGATGCGCCCCAGAAGGAACGCCTCGACCTCTGAAACCGGCAGGACCGAGACCTCGCCGGAGCGCCGGGACTTGATCTCCACCTTCCCTTCGGCCAGTCTCTTGGGGCCGACCGTCACCCGGAAAGGGATGCCGATCAGATCCGCATCCTTGAACTTGACGCCCGCCCGTTCGTCCCGGTCGTCGAGGAGGACCTCCGCCCCTTTTTCGTGGAGGCTGCGGTAGAGGGCCTCCGCGGTGTCGGAAAGGGCCTTCTCGTTTACGTTCACCGGGGTGATGATGACCTGATAGGGGGCCAGCGGCAAGGGCCAGATGATCCCCTCCGCATCATGATTCTGTTCGATGGCGGCGGCCACGGTTCTTCCGATGCCAATGCCGTAGCATCCCATCACCATGGTCAGCTCCTGCCCGTTCCGGTCGAGATAGACGGCCCTCATCGCCTTGCTGTATTTTGTTCCCAGCTTGAAGACATGGCCGACCTCGATGCCCCGTGCAAAACGGATCTCCCCGCCGCAGCGGGGACAGGGATCGCTCTCACCAATCATGCGGAGATCCGCGTAGTCGGCGACCCGGAAATCCCTTTCGGGGCTCGCGTGGCGAAAATGATAATCCTCCCGGTTCGCCCCGATGACGCAATCAGTCATCCCCAGAAGCGAGTAATCGGCCAGGATGCGCGCACGGATGCCGATCGCGCCGGCGAACCCGCGCGGCGAACCGGTGGCCTGGAGGATCATCTCGTCCGAGGCGAGTTCCAGGGCGTCGCAGCCCAGCCGATTGCGGACCTTCGTCTCGTTGACCTCGTGGTCGCCGCGGATCAGGACGGCCACCGCTTCTCCGTCGGCGGAATAGATCAGGGTCTTGACGACCGCCTCCGCCGGGACCTGGAGGAAACCGCAGACCTCTTCGATCGTCCTCATTCCGGGGGTATGAACCTCATCGAGGGGGGGGACGGCCTCGCGCGGGGGTCCCGCGGCGGGTTTTGCGATCTCGGCCTTCTCGAGGTTGGCGGCGTAGGAACAGGCGCTGCAGAAGACGACCGCGTCCTCGCCGGATTCGGCCATCACCATGAATTCATGGGAATAGCTGCCGCCGATGCTGCCGGAATCCGCTTCCACCGGCCGGAAGCTCAATCCGCAACGGGAGAATATCCGCCGGTAGGCGTCGAACATCTTCCGGTAGCTCGCCTCGGCGCCCGCCTCATCCGCATCGAAGCTGTAGGCGTCCTTCATCCCGAATTCGCGGCAGCGCATCACCCCGAAACGGGGGCGGATCTCGTCTCGGAACTTCGTCTGAATCTGGTAGAGGTTTCTCGGGAGCTGCCGGTAGGTCTTGATCTCGTTGCGCACCAGGTCGGTGATCACCTCCTCGTGCGTCGGACCGAGACAGCTCTCCCGTTCATGGCGATCCCGAAAGCGGAGCAGCTCTCTGCCGTAATGGACCCAGCGGCCCGACTCCTTCCAGAGCTCCGCCGGCTGCACCATCGGCAGGAACACCTCCTGGGCCCCCGCCCGGTTCATCTCCTCGCGGACGATCTGCTCGAACTTGCGGATCACCCGGTAGCCCAGGGGGAGATAGGAATAGACCCCGCTGGTCAGTTTCCGGATCATGCCTGCCCGGATCATGAGTTGATGGCTGGCCAGTTCCGCGTCGGAAGGCACCTCCCTTCCCGTGGGCAGAAACATCTCCGAATAACGCATGCAACCTCCTTACTTCGCAACATTCTGAAATAACTGCTTGGAAATCATCCTCCATTTAACTTCGCTATCTCGGCCAGCAGCGCCGGGATGAATTCCTCTTCCCTGATCTTTCTGACCTTCCTGCCCTTCCTGAAGAGGATTCCCGCTCCCCGTCCCCCGGCAATGCCGACATCCGCCTCAGCCGCCTCTCCCGGTCCATTGACCACGCAACCCATCAGGGCGATCTTCAGGGGAGTCTTCACCCCCTTCAATTCTCCCTCCACCCGCCGGACCAGCCTTGAGAGGTCGATCTCGCAACGCCCGCAGGTCGGACAGGAAACGATCTCCGGTCCCACCTTCCGGATGTCGAGGGCCCGGAGAATGCCATAGGCCACCCCGATCTCCTGAACCGGATTGCCCGTGACGGAGACGCGGATGGTATCCCCGATGCCGTCGTGAAGGAGGGCCCCGATTCCGATCGCCGATTTGATCGCGGCCTGGAGAAGGCTTCCCGCCTCCGTGACACCAAGATGAAGGGGACAGTCCGTCCTTTCGGCCGCAAGCCGGTAGGCTCTGATCATGGTCGGCACAGTGGAGGATTTCAGGGAGAGCTTGATTGCACGGAAACCCTTCTCCTCCAGAAGTCCGATGTTTTTCAGGGCGCTCTCGGCAAGGGCCTCCGCCGTGGGCGCCCCGTGGCGGGCCAGGATCTCTTTTTCGAGCGACCCCGCATTGATCCCGATCCGGATGGTTTTTCCCTCCGAACCGGCCATCTTCACGATTTCCCGGATTCCTTCAGGGGAGAGATTGCCCGGATTGATCCGGATGGCATCCGCTCCGTGGCGCATCGCCAGGAGGGCCAACCGATGGTGAAAATGGATGTCGGCGATCAGCGGAATCCGGATCAGCGCCCGGATTTTCCGGACCGCCCTCGCCGCCTCTTCATCGGGAACGGCCACCCGGATGATCTCACAGCCGGCGTCCTGCAGTCTCCGGATCTGCCGGACCGTGGCCCGGACGTTTCGGGTGTCGCAGGAGGTCATCGACTGGACCGTGACCGGAGCCCCGCCGCCGATCTGAACCCCGCCCACCCAGACCGGCCTCGTTTTTCTTCTCTGGATGACCGGATTCAAGAATTCCCCCGCCGTTTTTCGACTCGCATCTCGAGACCTTCACGCAACTTGAGAATCGGATCCCGGGAGCGAAAAATATCAGCGCGC
>JBFYYH010000045.1:0-4398 GCA_041310125.1 Syntrophaceae bacterium
CTACGGATCGAGGCGTTCCGACACTCCACCTAGATGGCCGAAGAAAATCTGAAGAAACAGAACCCTCCGGAAGACCATGAATCCATGGTGAACGACTCTCTCGAAAAAGGGATCGGCCCGACGGGAGGCTTGATTCTGTGCGTACGGCTTGATTGCGGGGGAACACACCTTGATCAGCAGCAATATCGCGAAGCGTTACGCCCGGGCCTTCTTCGAAATCGCAGGCGAGGAGGGGCGCTACGAAGAGTACTGCCGGGAACTGGGCCGTTTTTCCGCCATCCTTCGGGAAAATCGGAATTTGAATGAATTTCTGGACAACCCGATCTTCGCCCAGCCGGATAAAAAGGCGGTGGTGGAAACCCTCCTGCAGAAGGCGGGAATCTCCCCGCTGACCTCCAACTTTCTGAGGCTGTTGGTCGACAAGCGCCGGATCGGGATCCTCTCCGACATCGAACAGTGCTTCCGGGAATTGATGGACAAAACCCTGAAAAAGGCCAGGGTCACGGTGAAAACGGCCTTCCCGCTGACCGGCGAACTCTCCCTGCGGCTGCAGAAGGGGCTGGAAGGACTGACCGGCAAACAGGTCGAGATGACCGTTCTGGAGGATCCCTCCCTGCTCGGCGGCATCGTGGTCCGGGTCGGGGACACGCTTTACGACGGCAGCATCAAGACGCAACTGAACAACATCAGGAATCTCTTAGGGGAGGAGATCTAAGGCATGGAAACGATCAGGGCGGAAGAAATCAGTGAGATCATCTCCAGGCAGATCAAGGAGTACGAAAAGAAGCTGGACGTCAGCGAAACGGGAACGGTCCTCTCCGTCGGCGACGGGATCGCGCGGGTTTACGGCGTGGAAAACGCCATGGCGATGGAGCTGCTGGAATTCCCAGGCGGCATTCTCGGGATGGTCCTGAACCTCGAAACGGACAACGTCGGCGTCGCCATCCTCGGCGAGGTGACCCACATCAAGGAGGGGGATATCGTCAAGCGGACCGGCAAGATCGCCCAGATCCCCGTCGGCGAAGGGGTGCTGGGCCGGGTCATCGACGCGACGGGCGCCCCCCTGGACGGCAAGGGGCCCATCGAGACGACCGAGTTCCGCCGGATCGAGATGATCGCCCCCGGCGTGGTCTTCCGCCAGCCGGTCAACGAACCCCTCTACACCGGCCTCAAGGCGATCGATGCGATGACGCCCATCGGCCGGGGCCAGCGGGAGCTGATCATCGGCGACCGCCAGATCGGCAAGACCGCGATCGGCATCGACGCGATCATCCGCCAGAAGGGCACAGGCGTGAAGTGCATCTATGTCGCGATCGGCCAGAAAAAATCGACCGTCGCCCAGGTGGTCGAGAACCTCCGGAAGCACGACGCGATGTCCTACACCTGCGTCGTAGCCGCCTGTGCGAGCGACCCGGCCACCCTCCAATACATCGCCGCCTATGCCGGCTGCAGCATCGGCGAATACTTTCGCGACCGCGCCCAGGACGCCCTGATCATCTACGACGACCTCTCCAAGCAGGCCGTGGCCTACCGTCAGATCTCCCTGCTGCTGCGCCGCCCCCCGGGGCGCGAGGCCTTCCCCGGCGACATCTTCTACAACCACTCGCGGCTGTTGGAGCGGGCCGCGCGGGTGAGCAAGGAGCTCGGCGGCGGATCGCTGACGGCGCTTCCCATCATCGAAACCCAGGCCGGCGACGTCTCCGCCTACATCCCGACAAACGTCATCTCGATCACCGACGGCCAGGTCTACCTGGAGCCATCCCTCTTCTTCTCCGGGATCCGTCCGGCGATCAATGTGGGATTATCGGTCTCCCGGGTCGGCGGCGCGGCCCAGGTCAAGGCGATGAAGCAGGTCGCCGGAACCCTGAAGCTTGATCTGGCCCAGTTCCGGGAGCTGGCGGCCTTCGCCCAGTTCGGCTCCGACCTGGACAAGGCGACGCAGGCCCAGCTGGATCGCGGCATCCGGCTCGTCGAAATCCTCAAGCAGCCGCAGTTCTCCCCGATGTCGCTCGGCCAGGAGGTCACCATCCTCTACGCGGGCACCCGGGGCTTTCTGGACAAATACCCGATCGAGAAGCTGAAGAACTACGAACTGCAGCTCTTGAGCTTTGTGGAGACCAAATACCCGGAGATCCTCAAGGAGATCGACGGGCAGAAGATGATCAACCCCGATCTCGACAAGAAATTGCGGGCGGTCCTGACGGAATTCGATTCGGTCTTCGTGGCGGAATGAGGGTCGCGATTCCGGAAGAACCGTTTGCGGCGCCTTTGCATATCCGTCAGGCAAACGCCAGAGCCATAAGGGAGCAGGTTTGAATGGCCGCACTCAAGGACATCAAGCGGAAGATCACCGCGGTTCAGAAGACGAGGCAGATCACCAAGGCGATGAACATGGTCGCCGCCTCGAAGTTCAAGGCCGCCCAGATGCGGATGGAAAACTTCCGGCCCTATGCTGTGAAGTTCATGGAGGTTCTCAACAGCCTCGCCCTGCGGGTGGACGCAAAGAATCATCCCCTGCTGGCGGTCCGGGAACCGAAGCGGATCCGGGTGATCTGCATGACCTCCGACCGCGGTCTCTGCGGCGGATTCAACAACAACCTGATCAAGGCCACGGAACGGTTCGTCCGGGACAAGATCGGCGAGGGACGGGAGGTTTCGATCCTTCCCGTGGGCCGGAAGGGAAGGGATTTCTTCCGGAAAAAGGCAAAGATCCTCAACCCTCGGGCCGATGTCTTCGGGAAATTCGACATGGGCCTCGCTGTCCGGATCTCGGACGACGTGATCCCTCCTTTCGTCCGCGAGGAGTACGACGAGCTCTACCTGATCTACAACGAGTTCGTCAACGTCGCCGTACAGAGGCCCTCGGTGGTCCGGCTCTTTCCCCTCCCCTCCATCGGCCGCGAGGAGGAGCTCGAACCGGACAAGCGGCTCGACTACATCTATGAGCCCTCCGAGGAGGCTCTTCTCGAAAAGCTCCTCCCGATGTACGTCCATGTCCTGATGTATCGGGCGCTGGTCGAAACCTCCGCCGGGGAAAACGGCGCCAGGATGGCGGCAATGGACAACGCCACCCGGAACTGCGAGGATCTCATCCAGAGCCTGACGCTCAAATACAACAAGGTCCGGCAATCGGCGATTACGGCCGAGCTCATGGACATCGTGGGCGGCACCGAAGCGCTGGCAAAAGGATAATTAGGGACAGCGCCCTATTATTCCCCGTGAAAAATAATGGGGCGCTGTCCCTAATGATCCGTGAAAAATAATAGGGCGCTGTCCCTAATTATCCTAAGGAGATGGATATGAACGAAGGAAGGATCGTACAGGTTATCGGGCCGGTCGTGGATGTGGCGTTCGAGGAGGGAAAGCTTCCGAACATCCTGAACGCCATCGCCATCACCAACCCCACCATCAATGACGAAGAGGACAACCTCATCGTCGAGGTCGCCCAGCACATGGGGGACAACGTCGTGCGCTGCATCGCGATGGACATCACCGACGGCCTGGTCCGCGGGATGAAGGCGAAGGACACGGGCGGGCCGATCAGCGTCCCCGTCGGGCCGGAATGCCTGGGCCGGATCCTCAACGTCGTCGGGCGGCCGGTCGACGGCCTGGGGCCCATCAAGGCGAAGCATGCCATGCCCATCCACCGCGAGGCGCCCACCTTCCTGGAGCAGGACACCTCGGTCCATGTCCTCGAGACGGGGGTCAAGGTCATCGACCTGCTGGTCCCCTTCCCCCGCGGGGGCAAGATGGGGATGTTCGGCGGCGCCGGCGTCGGAAAAACCGTCGTCATGATGGAAATGATCCACAACATCGCCATGCATCACGGCGGCATCTCGGTCTTCGCCGGCGTGGGGGAGCGGACCCGCGAGGGGAACGACCTCTACCTGGAGATGAAGGCCTCGGGAGTCATCAAGCAGGCCGCCCTGATCTACGGCCAGATGACCGAACCGCCGGGGGCCCGCGCCCGAGTGTCGCTGACGGCCCTGGCGGCGGCCGAGTATTTCCGCGATGTGGAAGGACAGGACGTGCTGCTGTTCGTCGACAACATCTTCCGCTTCACCCAGGCCGGCTCCGAGGTTTCGGCTCTCCTCGGCCGCATGCCCTCCGCCGTCGGTTATCAGCCGACCCTGGCGACCGACCTCGGGGCTCTTCAGGAGCGGATCACCTCGACGAACAAGGGGTCGATCACGGCGGTGCAGTGCGTCTACGTCCCCGCCGACGACCTCACGGACCCGGCCCCGGCGACGACCTTCGCCCACCTCGACGGGACCGTCGTTCTCTCCCGGCCGATCGCGGAACTGGGCATCTACCCCGCCGTTGACCCCCTCGATTCCACCTCCCGCATCCTCGATCCCATTGTCCTGGGCCAGGAGCACTACCATGTGGCCCGCCAGG
>JBFYYH010000046.1:0-5644 GCA_041310125.1 Syntrophaceae bacterium
GGCCGGACTACCTGGCCGCGGTGATCGGCAGCCTGATCGACTGGGACTTCGTCAACGCGAACTTGGGCTGACCCTTTCCAGAGGGCGGAGGGGTCTCCTCTCCGCCCTTCCCGAAGCCGCCCCGCTCTTTTTACAACCGCGCGGATGAAGTTCCGCAGAACCGGTTCCGAAACGGACGCAGGGGATTCCTGATTCAACCCTCGGGGGAATATCTCATGAAATGCAACGTCGGGAAAAACGACCGCATCGTGCGGGTCATCATCGGGCTGGGCATCATCTGGGCGGGGTTTTATTACGAGAACTGGTGGGGGGTCATCGGCATCGCCCTGCTGGTCAGCGCCGTCATCGGCTACTGCCCTCTCTACGCCCCTTTCAAGTTTTCCACCTGCCGAAAGGATGATTGACGCCTGAGCCCCCTCCGCTCCCGCAGACGGTCAGGGATCGGAGGGGGATGGCGCGCACCGCAACCGGATGGGGGGGCGGGAAATGGGCGCAGATCCAGAACAGGATTACAACCGCGACCACCGGAGGCGTCTGAGGGAAAAGTTCAGGGTCTCCGGGCTTGCGGCGCTCCACGAATACGAAGCGCTGGAGCTCCTCCTCACCTACGCGATCCCGCGCCGGGACGTGAAACCGGCCGCGAAAGAACTCCTTGCCGCCTTCGGCTCCCTGAAGGGAGTCCTTGATGCGGAGCTCGACGACCTGAAAAGAATTCCGGGAATCGGCGAGCAATCGCCGGTTTTTTTCAGGTTGCTCAAGGAAATTTCTTCCCTCTACCTCAAGCAGAAGGCCAAGGAGAAACCCCAGATCTCCTGCACGACCGATCTCCTCGATTACTGCCGGGCGGAGATGGGTTGCAGGAAAGACGAGGAGTTTCGGGTAATCTACCTCGACGCCCAGAACCAGATCCTCGACATCGAAACCATCCAGAAGGGAATCGTCAATCAGGCCGTGGTCTATCCGCGGCAAGTCCTGGAGAGCGCCCTCCGGAAAAAGGCCTCCGCGATCATCCTCGCCCACAACCACCCCTCGGGCCATGTCCGCCCCTCCGAGGCCGACATCCGCCTCACAAGGACGATCCAGGAGACGGCGAAGCTCCTGGACATCCTCGTTCATGACCATATCATCGTCGGGGAAAACCGGTTTTTCAGTTTCCGGGAAGAGGGATTGATGCCGTGAGCACGAAAAGGCATGGCTGAAGAGCCGCGATCCGGCCGACACGAAAGAAGGGGGGTCGACGACCCCCGATCCATGCGCCTCTTGCTGCCGCAGATTTTAAGAAGGATTTGTTGCGGTGGAGAGAAGACTACTTCCTGCCGTCGACCCTCTCCTTGAGTTCCTTGCCGACCTTGAAGAAGGGAAGTCTCTTCGGGGAAACCCGGATGCTCTTGCCGGTCTTGGGGTTTCTGCCCGTGTAGCCGTCATATTTCCGGACGACGAAGCTCCCGAACCCCCGGATTTCGATCCGGCCGTTCTTCCGGAGTTCGTCGGTAAACCCCTTGAAGATCAGATTGACCAGGTCAATCGCCTTTTTTTCCGTCAGGTTATCCTTCCGACTTAACGCCTCGATGAGTCCAGACTTGTTCATGACCTTCCTCCTGATGATGGCTCTCACGCCAACGCCCCCAAACCCCGGAAACACGAGGCAGGATCGAATAACGTGATAATATGTCTTTATTTTCGGCGACTATTCATTATTTTGAAATGAATGTCAAGACAATTTTTCCCCCTTTTTCTTTCGTGAGAGGAGCAGGAGCCGCTCCACCTCCTTCCGGGTCAGGGCGCGCCATTGCCCCTCGCGGAGGGAACCGAGGGGGATATCCGCCACGGCCACGCGGACGAGACGGAGCACAGGGTGCCCCAGGGTTTCGAATGCCCTCCGGATCACCCGGTTCCGCCCCTCCGTCAGGGTGATGCGGAGCCACGAGCTCCCCGGGTTGGTCTTTTCCAAAAGGACGCCGGTCGGCGCGAACCGCCCGTCGGGAAGATCGATCCCTCTTTCCACCTCCCCGAGCTCCCTCTTCTGGAGTCGCCCCTCCACCTTGACCCGGTAGGTCTTCGGGATCCCGTAGCGGGGATGCTGAAGCCTCTGGGAGAAATCCCCGTCGTTGGTGAGGATCAGCAGCCCCTCCGAATCGTAGTCCAGGCGCCCCACGGGAAAGACACGCTCCGGGATTCCCTCGAGCAGGTCCGTCACAATGGGCCTCCCCTGCGGATCCTTAAGGGTCGTGATGACGCCCTGCGGTTTGTTGAGGAGGAGATAGATCTTTTCCGTTTCGCAGGAGATGAGCTTTCCGTCGACGCGGATCTCGTCCTTCTGCGGATCCGCCTTGATCCCCGGCTCGGTCGCCACGACGCCGTTGACCCGGATGCGGCCTTCGGCCATCATCCGTTCCGCCGCCCGCCGGGACGAAATACCCGCCCGCGAGAGGACCTTCTGCAACCGCTCCTCCATCGTCCTGCTCCTGAAGAGTTCGTGAAAAAGTCGCCGAAGCCTTGAATTTGGGACGGCTTCGTTAAAAGACCGCAGGCAATGCGTGCGAGTCCCGAGGCGTTCGGCCTGCTTTGGCGTGCGCCGCAGCGACGGGGGATGAAGCGCAACTTGACCATCCGGCCTCTTTACGATGCCGTCTGAAGATCCTTCAGTTCCCGGAGCGTCGGCAGCTCGGAGAGATCCTTCAGGTTGAAGACCTCGAGAAACTTCCGGGTAGTCCCGTAGATGATCGGCTTTCCGGGAACGTCCTTTCTTCCGACGATCCGAACCAGCTTCTTTTCGAGAAGGCCTTTGAGGGCCCCGCTCACATCGACGCCGCGGATCCGGTCGATCTCCGACTTCACCAGCGGCTGGCGGTAGGCGATCACGGCCAGGGTTTCCATGGCCGCCGGAGAAAGCATCGCCGGCCGCGCCGCCTTCAGTTTTCGGATCCAGGGGGCCATTTCCGTGCGGGTCCGGAACTGGAAGCCGCCGGCCACCTCGGCGAGGAAGATCCCTCCGCCTCTTTGTTCGTACTCCCGGATCAACTCCTCCAGCAGAGAAGCCGTCCCCTTTCTGTCCGTTCCGGGCAGAATCTCCGTGATCTTGTCGGCCGTCAGCGGCGCTTCGGAGGCGAAAACCAACGCCTCGATGATTGCGACCTTTTCGTCCATCATTCCTCCTCGACAGCCGGGAAAATTCGGATCGCCCCGAAAGGTCCCGACTGGTAAGCCCGGACCATCCGGAGCTTCATGAGTTCCAGAATCGCCAGAAAGGTGTAGATGATCCGCCGCCGCTCCCTCCGCTCTCCGATCAACTCCTCAAAGGTCAGCTGTTTTTCCTCCTCCAGCCTCACCAGGATCTCGTTGATCCGGTCGGCCAGGGAGATCTTTTCCGCGTCGATCTCCATCTCCTCCGGCCGTTCGAGACCGGCGACGATCCTGCGGAAAGCCGCTACGAGTTCGAACACGCCGACCTCGATCAGCGCCTCCGGCTCTCCCCCCTCCTCCGCGGAAAGCGCCTCTTCGGGCGCCCCGCGCGTGAAGAGGTCCCGGTCGAGGAGCGGACGCCTGTCCAGACTGAGCGCCGCTTCCTTGAAGGCCTGATACTCCAGGAGCTGCTGAACCAGTTCCGCCCGGGGATCTTCCCCCTCCTCCTCTTCCAATTCCCCCTCGACCGGCGGGAGGAGCATCTTTGATTTGATGTGCACCAGCGTCGCGGCAAGCAGCAGATACTCCCCGGCGAGGTCCAGGTTCAGGGAGCGCATCATTTCGAGGTATTCCAGATACTGGGCGGTGATCAGGGCGATGGGAATGTTGGTGATGTCGATCTCGTTCTTCCGGATCAGATAGAGCAGCAGATCGAGCGGACCTTCGAAGATGTCGAGCTTGATCTCATAACTCATGGCGGATCTTCAACCGGTCGCGGACTTCGGCGAGCGTCGCCCGCGCGATGCGGGAAGCGCCGAGATTGCCGTCTTCGATCACCGCCCGGACCTCTTCGGGATGTTTCAGGTAGTGGTCCCGACGCTCATGGATCGGGCGCATCCCCTCGCCGATCGCCGCGGCCAGCCTTTTTTTGCATTCGATGCAGCCGATGGCCGCGCTCCGGCAGGCAGGCGGGATCTCGTCGATCGTCTGTTGCGGCGAGTAGAGCTGATGAAAGGCGAAGACGTTGCAGAGCTCCGGGCGGCCGGGATCGCTCCGCCGCTGGCGCTGGGGATCGGTGAACATCGCCGCGACCTTTTGCTCGAGCGCCTCTCCGCGGTCGCTGATGAAGATCGCATTGTCGTAAGACTTGCTCATCTTCCGTCCGTCGATCCCGAGGAGTTTCGGCACCTCCGTGAGGAGAGGCTCGGGAATGGGGAAGAGTTCGCCGTAGAGAAAATTGAAGCGGCGGGCAATCTCGCGGGTCAGCTCCACATGGGGGAGCTGATCGACGCCGACGGGGACCCCGTAGGCCTTGTACATGATGATGTCCGCCGCCTGGAGGACCGGATAACCGAGAAAACCGAAGGTGGAGAGGTCCTTCGAGGCCAGCTCCTCCTTCATCTCCTTGTAGGTGGGATTTCTCTCCAGCCAGGCGAGCGGCGTGATCATGCACAGCAGGAGGAAGAGTTCCGCATGTTCCTTGACCGCCGACTGGATGAAGAGGGTGCTCTTTCCGGGATCGAGACCGGCCGAGAGCCAGTCGATCACCATATCGATCGTGTTCTGGCGGATCTCGCCGGTGCTCGCATAATCGCTCGTCAAGGCGTGCCAGTCGGCCACGAAATAGTAGCAGTCGTAATCGCCACGGTTCTGGAGGTCAATCCAGTTCGAAAGCGCCCCGTGGAGGTTTCCCAGATGGAGTTTTCCCGTGGGCCTCATCCCGCTCAGAATCCGTTTCCCCGTCAAATGAAACCTCCCGCATGGCAATGCTGCCGTGCTATAACAGAAACCGTGGAGCCTGTCAACGGGGCGGGACCGGCAACTTCCGCGGCCGTGCCGGGGCTCGCCGCACGCAGGAGAGCGGCGGTCATTCGCGGATAAACAAAGGCCCCCATGATCCCCCATGGAGGCCTTTTCGTTCCTGTCCCTTCACCCGACCGGGCTATTTCACCTTGTCGGCCAGAGCCTTGCCCGCCTTGAATTTGATAACCTTCTTGGCCGCGATCTTGATCGTCTTCCCGGTCTGGGGATTCCGGCCTTCCCGGGCCTTCCTCTTCACCACGGAAAACGTTCCAAACCCGACCAGTCCAAGCTTGCCGCTCTTACCCTTGAGTTCCTTGGCCACTGCGCCAGTATAGGCTTCCAGTGCCTTGGCCGCCGCCGCCTTCGTGATCCCCGCGCCCTCCGCCATCACCCCAATCAGTTCTGCCTTCGTCATTCCTCCATGTCCCCCTTTCCTCAGTAGTTTATATGAAACAACACGTCACCACCCCAGGGTGGTCAAACCGCCATCGGATCGTCCCCGGCCGGGGATGGGCAAACCACGCTCCGTCTCGATATTCTCCGGATATTCTGGCTGCGGAGCACCACGGACCCAAACGGAGACCACCTTAAACGTTTCATAATCCTTCCATTTTCCGGGTTGCCGGTTGGCTGTTTCACCGCCTCTTTCATGCGCAGCCTGGCGTTACCCCTAACACAAAGAAAAACAACAATCAAGAAAAAATTGTAATATTTTTCA
>JBFYYH010000047.1:0-2866 GCA_041310125.1 Syntrophaceae bacterium
CCGCAACCCGGCTTGACATCCCCGCGGTTTTGACCGTATGATGCGCCCGTCACCAGGAAAAAGATCCCCTTCCTTTTCGGGAGACCGCCATGGAAGAGCGCTCCTTCGGACCGGTCCGTTTCCTCCCCGGCGACAACCGGGGCCGCTATCCATTCTGCCATTCCCTCTACCTTGAAGGGGAAGGCATCCTCATCGACCCCGCCTCCAGCCGGGAGAGGCTCCTCCGTCTCCGCGCCGAAGAGGGGGTGACGGCCGTCTGGCTCAGCCACTGGCACGAAGACCACTTCATGCACCTGGACCTCTTCGAGGACCTCCCCTTCCGGATCTCGGAACGGGACGCGCCGCCCCTGGCCGACCTGCGGCTGTTCATGGACTGGTACGGCCTCGATGCCGCGGAACGGCTGTTCTGGGAACCGTGGCTGAGGGAGCAGTTTCACTTCCGGCCGCGGAAACCCGCCGGGTTTCTTGACGCGGGGCAAACCCTCCGCCTGAAAGGTCTTTCCGTGGAGGTGATCGCGACGCCGGGCCACACTCCGGGGCACCTGGCCTTCTTCTTTCCGGAGCAGGGGGTGCTGTTCGCCGGCGACTACGACCTCAGCCGCTTCGGTCCCTGGTACGGCGACCTCTATTCTGAGATCGAGGAGACGAAGACCTCCATCGACCGGCTCCAGGGGATCGGGGCGAGAGTCGTCCTCACCGGCCACGAGACGGGCGTTTTCGAGAATCCGCCGGCGGAGCTGTGGCGGCAATACCGGGAGGTGATTTCGCAAAGGGAGGAGAAGCTGCTCGCCCTGCTGGAGACCCCCAGAACCTTCTCTGAGGTCGTCGGCGCCTGGATCGTCTACGGGAAACCCCGGGAACCGAAGGAGTTCTTTGGCTTCGGGGAGCGGGTGCACATGAAAAAGCACCTGGAGCAGCTCCTCCGGCGCGGGCGGATCGTCTTTGGCGAAGGGAAATACCGGAAAAGCGGCGTGCCGGGCGATGGAGGGCCGCAGGCCGCGGCCTGAACGAGGCGTTCCGCCCTGCCGTCCCCGGCGGGGGCTGTGCGTTGTGTCCGGGCGGGGATCAGGGAACGAAGCCGATTTCCCGGGCGAACGAGAACTGCCTCCGCCAGGGGAGACCCGGATGGGCCCGGTCGATCGGTTCCGCCCCGATCCGCTCCACGGAAGCCTCGTCCACGGCCACGGGATGGCGTCCGCCGATGAAGCCGAAATCCTCCACGATCGCCGGATATTTCCCCGGCATGCAGTCGCATTCCGAGAGGATCCGGAGGAGACCGTTGATCACCAGGGTTCTTTTCGCGATCCCGCGCCAGATCGCCGCCGCCGTCTCCACCAGCTTTTCCTGAAAGACCGTTTCGTCCGAATCCCAGAAAACCTTCAGGGCGGCCTGCGGGCAGAGGGCGATGCACTGCGAACAGCCGATGCAGGTTTCCAGATCGTACTCCGGATCTTCCCCGTCCGGCAGGACTGCGGCGCCCACGGGACAAACCTCCGCGCAGACGCCGCAGCGGTTGCACTTCTTCCGGACCAGCACCGGATGGGCGTCCGCGTGCATGCGCTGCTTCTGGGCGCGGGAGGCGATCCCCATGGAAATATTCTTGATCGCGCCGCCGAACCCCGATCCCAGGTGTCCCTTGAAGTGGCTGAAGATCACCAAACCGTCCAGTGCGCGGAGGATCGAGGCGACCTGAACCGTGGGGAAATGTTTGAATCCGGAGGGGATCTCTTCCACATCGCGTCCCTCCCCGTCCCCGATCAGGACGGGACAACCGAGGTACCCTTCCGTGAAGCCGTGCTTTGCCGCGGTTTCCAGGCTGTCTGCCGCGTTTCGCCGGCCGCCGGAATAGAGGACGGTCGTATCGAAGACCAGGGGGTCCGCACCCGATTCCCGGAGCCAGCGGGCGATCTCCCGGGTGTAGCGGGGGTGGAGAAAACCGGAGTTGCCCCTCTCCCCCCAGTGGATCTTGATTCCCACCTTCTGCCCCGTGGCAAATGGATTTCCGAGAGCGGTGAGCAGCTCGCGCAGCGACTCCGTCGATCCGCCCCGGACCTGGACGATCTCGGCCATATCAGCCCCCCTGTTTGATCTGTTGTAAAAAATTGCAGAAAGCCGGTTTCCGCTGCGCCCCGGGCTACCGCTTCACGGCGATCGGAAAATCGGGAATCGTCTGGGGCTTGGTGGTCGTCGGGGTCTGCTTCCCTTTCGTCAATTCCTTGACCCTCTCGGAGAGGTACAGATCGAGCATGTTGATGGTGATCTTGCCCCGCCCCCCGTAGTCCGCCCTGCCGCCGATCCCTTCGACCAGGGCTTTGGTGAAGGCGCCGTTCCCCCAGGCTCTGTCTTCGAGCGAATATTGGTTTCCCGAGGAGGAGGCGAAGACGATCGCCCCGTTTTCGGCGCTGGCCAGCTCGTTCACCACCGCATTGATGTCGGCGACGGCCCTCCGTTTTCCCATCACGTTTCCGGCATGGCAGGTGTCGACGAAAAGGATCGTCTTGCCGGCCAGGGAGGCCAGGGTGTTCTTGATGTCCGAGAAGGCGACCCCTGTCCGCTTGAGCCTCTCGATGTTCGCGTTGGCGGGCAGGTAATAGTAGATGCCGTTGGGATCATTGACGCCGTGCCCGGCGAGAAACACCATGGCCACATCCTTGCTGGTGGTCTCTTTCTGCAGCCAGTCCAGCCCGTCCATGATCTCATCCCGCGTGGCCTGCTTGTCCGTCAGGACTTTGACGGCCACCTCCCGGTAAAGAAGTTCCTTCTGCGTTTTCATCGCCTCGGCGAAATCCCGGGCATCCTTGCCCGGATAATCCAGCCGCAGGGCGGGATCCTCGTACTGGCTGACCCCTATGGACAGCAGGTAGAG
>JBFYYH010000048.1:0-10764 GCA_041310125.1 Syntrophaceae bacterium
CTGGAAGGCTGCCATGATGTCCTCAGTGTCGGCTGTGGTCCGGCAATAATAGAAAGTGGATTATCTAAACGGGGCTTCAATGTCACGGGGCTGGATGTATCTCAGGAAGCCTTGAACTGCGCCCCGGATAACGTCAGAACAGTGGTGGCCCGGGCCGAGGATATGACCTTTCCGGAATTTTCTTTCGATGCCGTAATCTATGTGGCCTCCCTTCAGTTTATCGATGACTACCCAATGGCTTTGGAAAAGTCGGTTCCGGTTTTACGTCCGTCCGGCAAGATTGTCGCCATGCTGCTGAACCCCGCGTCGTCTTTCTTCAAAGAAAGATTCCGCAATCCCAATTCCTATGTCTCAAAAATAAAGCATACGGATTTAAAAGCCATAGAGGATGTGATCGCTCGTCGTTTTACGGTGTGTACCGAATATTTCCTCGGCATGGAAGGGGAAAGATTGCTCGCGAGAGCAAATGCAATGAATGCGGCATTGTACATTATATCGGGCACGAAGCGGGCGTTGCTTTAAGGAGAGAGGAGTATGCGGGAGTTGGTGGTCATCAGCGGGAAAGGCGGTACGGGAAAGACCAGCCTGGTCGCGGCTTTTGCTGCGCTGGCCGAGCGGAAGATCCTGGTGGACTGCGACGTGGATGCGGCGGACCTGCACCTGGTGCTCAATCCACGGATCGATCGCCGGGAGGATTTCTCCGGGGGGAAAAAGGCCGCCGTTTTGGAGGATTTATGCACCGGCTGCGGAAAATGTCAGGAGGTGTGCCGCTTCGCTGCGGTGTCGTCCTTTGTCGGTCCCGATGGGCAAAACCGGTTTGCGGTAGATCCGATTTCCTGTGAGGGTTGCGGCCTTTGCGCGCGCCTCTGTCCGGCCGAGGCGATCCGTTTTGAACCGGTTGTCAGCGGACAGTGGTTCGTATCCACGACGTCCTACGGACCCATGGTCCATGCGAGACTCGGCATCGCCCAGGCCAACAGCGGAAAGCTGGTCAGCCTGCTGCGCCGCGAGGCGCGAAGCATCGCGGGGGAAAATGGATTCAATCTGCTGATTGCCGACGGTTCACCCGGCATCGGGTGCCCCGTCATCGCCTCCATCACCGGGGCCGATCTCGTGGTCGCAGTGACGGAACCGACCTGTTCCGGTCTGCACGATGTCCAGCGCGTCGTGGATCTGACCGGCCATTTCCGAATTCCTCTGTTGCTCTGTATCAACAAATGGGATATCAACCCCGAAATGGCCGACCGAATCGAGCGGGAAACCGCGCAGCGGGGCGTCAAAATGGCCGGAAGGATCCGTTATGATCCGGCGGTGACAAGGGCGCAGATCATGAAAACCACCGTGGTGGAGTACACCGGCGGAGCGATTTCCGTCGACATCCAGGCTGTATGGCGAAATGTGGTCTATGCCCTCGGCTGATTTTCGCCGAGAGAGGCCGGAAGAAGACGGTTCGGACAGGCGTCCGTTCGCGCTGCCTGAGGCGGGATCTCGCCCGCGTCGGGTAAGGCGGGACAAACTTTGAGTTTTTGAGGGTCAAAATCGGAGTGAATCGTGGTTGAAAAGGAGCGAAGCGAAAGATTGGAAACCGGCACGGAAGAGGCCGCGCAGGAGACCTTTTCCGCCAATGTGATTCATCACGCGATGCAGCCGACCCATTTCGGCAAGATGGACAAGCCGGACGGTCAAGCCTTGGTCCAGGGGACGTGCGGGGACACGGATGAGTTCTCCATCAAGATCTTCAGCGGCCGGATCCGGGAAATCCGTTTCCGGACGACAGGCTGTTTCTTCACGATCGCTTGCTGCGATGCCGCGGCTTCCCTGGCGGAAGGCAGAACGGTCCGCGAGGGCATGCGGATCTCCGGGGAGGCGATTCTCGAATACCTCGGGGGGCTTCCCCAAGATCACGAGCATTGCGCGCTTCTCGCGGCGACCACCCTTCACAAGACCCTTTTGAGCTACGTGATCCGCGGGATCGGCCTATGAAGGCGGATAGGGGGACAGCCGGGAGGAGTTTTAACGAAACCGATGGCATCGCTCATCTATGCCTGCGGCGAATTCTTGAAAAAGGCACATGACATGGGGAACATCCGCCGTGGAAAGGCCAAGGACCGAAGGAGCGCTCCCGTTTCGGGAGGCGAGGCGAAGGGAGGTTTCCAATATCTTTTCGGTCCTGTTTCCTCCTGGCGTCTCGGGGCTTCGCTGGGGATCGATCTGCTGTCTCAGGAGAAAAAAATCTGCAACTTTGATTGCCTTTACTGCCAACTCGGAGAAACCCGGGAGTCACCGGAGGAGAGAAGGGTGTATGTTTCCACCGAGGCAGTCCTGGCGGAGATGAATGAAATGGCTGAGGACCTGGTCATCGATGTCCTCACCTTCTCCGGAAGGGGAGAGCCGACCCTGGCGCGAAATCTGGGCGAAACAATCCGGGCGGTCAAGGAGGTGCGAAGAGAACCGGTGGCCGTATTGACCAACGCATCGCTGATGAACCGAGAGGATGTCCGGGAGGAGCTGTATTGCGCGGATATTGTAGTGGCCAAACTGGATGCCTGTTCCGAGGCCATGTTTCGGAGGATCAACCGGCCGGAACCGGGGATCCGCTTCGCCGATATCGTGGAAGGTCTGAAGCGCTTCCGCTTTGCCTATCGGAAGGGAAAACTGGCCCTGCAGATCATGTTCATCGGTGAAAACCGGGATTGCGCGAAGGAGATTGCCGGGATGGTCGAGAGGATCGTTCCGGATGAGGTCCAGATCAACACCCCCTTGAGGCCCTGCAGGGAATCGCCGCTTTCGCGCGAGGAGATCGATCGGATCGTCAGCGCTTTCGGTACTTTCCCGATGCTGTCCGTATATGAAGAAGAACGGCCGGTCGTTCGATCCCTCACACCGGAAGGGACGCTGCGGCGGAGGGGAAAGGTGCACTGAGGCAGTACGAAGGGAGGGGAAGATGCCGATCTACGAGTATGCGTGTCTCGATTGCGGGAAGCTCTCCGAGTTTATCGAAGGGGTTTCCGCCGATTACACAAAAAAGATCTGCCGGTTTTGCGGAAGCGCAGTGCTGAAGCGGGTCCTCCCGCAAGGGGTCACATCCCGGATGAACGGGATCATCGCGGACCGGGGGGGAAGGTCCTGCTGCGGCCGGGAAGAGCGGTGCGGAACCCCGCCGTGCGACGAGCCTGGATCCTGCTGCCGGTAGCAGAAGCGAGGGGCGTTCGCGCCAAACTTCAGGAAAGGGGAAAAGGCATGCAAAACAAGGACAAGATTGGCATCGGCATCCTCATCTGCGACCGCTATCACCGCTGCGCGGGAGGCAAATGCTTTCGTTCGCTGCGGGAGAGGGAAGGGGCGTTCAGCCTCTACAAGGACCGGGACGCGGATCTGGTGGGGTATGCGACCTGCGACGGGTGCCCCGGAGGCAACATCGAATATGCCCCGGAGGAGATGATCCGCAACGGGGCCAATGTGATCCACTTGGCCACCGGCCTGATCGTCGGTTATCCGCCCTGCCCGAGGATCGGTTTTTTCCGGGACTTCATCCAGTCCCGATTCGGTGTGGACGTCGTATTCGGCACCCATCCGATCCCCCAGAAGTACTTTCTCATGCATCAGCGTCTCAACACCTGGGAGTCGCCCTTCTGGAAGGAAGTGACCCGCGATGTCCTCACTGACGAAAAGACACGTCTCGCATATGACTGAACAGGCGTGAGCGCCCTGTCATGATGGTGGCGATGGGTCATAACCGCCTCGCCGCAAGCAGTTTTGGTCTCACGGGGTCATTCCGCACCGGTTGTGGAGCCCAGTTTCTTTTCCTGAATTCCTGTTTTTGCGGAAATGGCGTGAACAAGGCAGGCCTGATAAGCGCGTAACAAAGCAGCCACAGCCGCCAAGCCTCGGGGAATGAACCCGAGAAAATTCCAACAAGAATCGAGGAGCAAATTCATGGAGAAGAGAAAAAGGATCGTGGTGATCGGAGGTTCGGCGGCCGGCCCCAAGGCGGCAGCGAAGGCGAGAAGGATCGACAACAATGCCGAGGTTACCATCCTGCAGAAGGAAGGGGATCTCTCGATGGCCTCCTGTGGATATCCCTATTACATCGGCGGGTACTTCGACGACCGGAACATGCTGATCTGCACTCCCACGGGCGTGGTGCGGAACCCCCAATTCTACCTGAACGCCAAGGATATCGCGGCCAAAGTGAATACGGAGGTGACCGCCATCGACCGGAAATTGCGAACGGTCTCATTCCGGAACACGCTGACCGGTGAGACGGGGGAGATGGCCTACGACAAGTTGATCCTCGCGACCGGTTCCGTTCCCCGGATGCCGCCTATTCCGGGCGTGGAGCTGGAGGGGATCACCACGCTCCAGTCCATGAAGGATGCAGATTTTCTGCGCAAAGTCAGGGACGAGGGGAAGATCAAGAAGGCTGCGGTGATCGGCGGCGGTTTGATCGGGATCGAGACCTGCGAGGCCCTTCATCTGGCAGGCATCGAAATTACCGTCATCGAGCTGCTTCCCCAGCTTCTGATGTTTCTCGACTGGGAACTGGCGAAGCTGGTGGAGAACCACGTGAGGAGCCAGGGCGCCAATGTCATCACGGAAAACGGGATTGCCGCGTTTTTGGGCGAGAACGGGAAGCTCACGGGGGTCAAGCTGCAGAACGGGACGGAACTGCTCTGCGAGTTGGCTGTGGTCGCAATCGGGGTCCGGCCGAATGTGAAGCTGGCGCAGGCATGCGGGATCGAGATCGGAGAGACGGGCGGGATCAAAGTCGATCCATACATGCAGACCTCGGATCCCGACATCTACGCCGTCGGGGATTGCGTGGAGACACTCCACCGGATTACCGGGAAGAAGGTTCTCGCGCCTTACGGCGATCTGGCGAACCTCCAGGGCCGTGTGGCAGGAGAGAACGCCGCCTCGGAAAATTGCGTGACGTTTCCCGGGACGATCCAGACGGGGATCTGCAAGGTTTTTGATTACGCGGCGGGAGCGACGGGGCTCTCCGAAACGACGGCGCGAAGATGGGGATACGACCACATCGTCACCGTCATCAACGCCAGTCCGGACAAGCCGGGTTTCATGGAGGGGAAGCTCATCGTGACGAAACTCGTTGCGGATGGGGCGACGGGAAAGATTCTCGGCGCCCAGTGCGTCGGTCCGGGAAACGTGAACCGGCAGATCGCCCAGTGGGCGATGGCGATCCTGGGCGGCCTGACTGTCGAGGATTTTGTCAACGCCGACCTTCCTTACGCGCCGCCCTTCTCCCTGGCGATCGACCACGGAGTTGCCTCCGCCCACATCCTGCAGAACAAGATGAAGGGGCGGATGAAAGGGATCTCCTGTGCGGAGGTGCATCGGAAGGTGACCAGCGGAGAGTCCCCTTTCCTTCTTGATGTAAGACAGCCTGAGGAGTTCGAGCAGATGCGCCTGGGGATCGGCGAGACGCTCATGCCGCTCGGGGCCCTCCGCAAGCGCTTGAACGAGATGCCCCAGGACAAGGAAAGGGAGATCATCTGCTACTGCAAGATATCCCTTCGGGGCTACGAGGCCGCGATCGTCCTCGAGGGGAACGGCTGGAAGAACGTAAAGGTCATGGAAGGGGGCGTCATGGCCTGGCCGTATCCCCGGGAAAAGTAACCGGCCCGGACGGTCGGTTCCCGGAGGCGCCGTACTTTCTGCCGCAACTTATGATTGCAAATTTGCGATACGAGAGAGGGAAAAGGGTCTCATTGGTGCGACGTTCTTCCGCCCTTGCGTGGGGTTGGATAGAAATCATATCATTAAAATCCTTGATGGAATGACAAATTTTGGTGAACAGGGCTTCATGGCACGGATCGTGATAAGCCATGAACGGTATCCAGGTGGAAGCGAATCCCGGACGGAACAGTTGGCTTTGCGGTGACCGCAGCGGATTCGAAAAACAGGGAGGATTGGAGAGAGAGATGGATTGCAGCGGAAAGCAGAGTCATTGCGGGGGGACGGACGTTCCGAAGGCCGACGAGAAGCTCCGGATGTTCACGGAGGATGAGGGACTGGTCCGGCGCCTGTCGGAGATCCGGCACAAGGTCCTCGTCCTTTCGGGAAAGGGGGGTGTGGGAAAAAGCACGGTCGCGGTGAATCTTGCCGTATGGCTTGGCATGAAGGGGAAGAAGGTCGGTCTGCTGGATGTCGATTTTCACGGTCCGAGCATTCCCAGGCTTCTCAATCTGAAGGGGCAACTGCGCCAGTCCGGCGACGGGGGGGGAATCCTACCGCTGGAGACCGAGGCGGGGGTCAGGGTCGTTTCGCTCGGGTTCGCCCTGGGCGATACGGACGAGGCGGTGATCTGGCGGGGCCCCATGAAAATGGGCGTGATCAAGCAGCTCCTGGCGGATGTGGCGTGGGGGGATTTGGACTACCTGATCGTCGATTTTCCGCCCGGGACGGGCGACGAGCCCCTTTCCGTGGCGCAGCTCATCCCCGAAAGCGACGGGGCGGTCGTCGTGACAACCCCCCAGGATCTCTCCCTGCAGGATGTGCGCAAGTCCATCAACTTCTGCCGTCATCTCGGGATCCCCGTTCTGGGGGTGATTGAAAACATGAGCGGACTGGTCTGTCCGCATTGCGGGAATCGGATCGAGGTGTTCAAGGGGGGCGGCGGGGAGACGATGGCCAAAAAGATGGGCGTGCCTTTCCTCGGCCGGATCCCGATCGATCCCAGGATCGTCGAGACCTCCGACGAGGGGAAACCGTTCGTGAGCCATTTTCCGGATTCAGAGTCCACCGGGGCCTTCGTCCGGGCCGTCGAACCCGTCCTGCGGCTCGCCGCGGATGGAGAGGCGCCCGCCGGTCCGGCGTCCGCGGTTCCGAAGAAGATCGAGGAGAAAACGATGAAAAGCGTGAGAATTGCCGTGCCGCTGGCGGAAGGGCGTTTGAGCGCCCATTTCGGACATTGCCAGCAGTTTGCCCTGTTCGACGCGGACCCGGAAACGAAGACGGTCCTGAAAAAGACGATTCTGGATGCCCCGCCGCACGAGCCGGGCCTGCTGCCGAACTGGCTGCAGGAGAGGGGCGCCGACGTCATCCTGGCCGGCGGCATGGGGTCGCGGGCCAGGGGGCTTTTTGAAGAGAAGGGGATTCGAGTGGTCGTCGGCGCCCCTTCCGATTTCGCGGCCAAGGTGGTTCTGGATTATCTCTCCGGCGCCCTCAAAACCGGTGACAATGTTTGCGATCACTGACCGACAGGAGGAGCGCCGATGGCGGATGTTCCGAAGAAGATGTTCATGACCAAGGGGGTGGGACGGCACCGGGAGGAGCTGCACTCCTTCGAGCTGGCCCTCAGGGATGCCGGCATCGAGAAGTGCAACCTGGTGCAGGTATCGAGCATCCTGCCGCCCGGGTGCCTCTTCATCCCGAAGCACGAGGGGGTGGCGCAGATTGAACCCGGCGCCATCACCTACTGCGTCATGAGCCGCTGCTGCAGCAACGAACCCGGGCGACTGCTGGCCGCCTCCGTCGGCTGCGCCGTTCCCGCGGACCAGAGGGCGTACGGCTACATCAGCGAGCACCATGCCTTCGGCCAGACGGGAAGGCAGGCCGGGGATTACGCCGAAGATCTGGCGGCCGCCATGCTGGCCTCAACGCTGGGCATCGATTTCAATGTGGATGAGAGCTGGGACGACAAGCGGGAGATCTTCCGGATCAGCGGCAAGATCGTCGGCACGCGGAACATCACCCAGTCCAGTATCGTGAAGAACGGCGGATACACGACCGTCATGGCGGCGGTGGTGTTCGTCTTCTGAAAGACCGGCTTTCGTGATCGTCCGATTCGCCGTGCCCGTCACCGTGGATTGAAGCCGCGGGAAGGGTAAGGAAACCCCCCGGCCAGTCGAAGGGAATCGATTTCAATCCAATTCTGACAACCGCGCGATTTCGAAGTAGTCCAGCCTTCCGGCGAGGATCTCTTCGACCTGGGTCTGAAAATCGCTGTGGAAGCGGAGGCAGACGCCGCAGTCCGAACTGAGGTGGCGCGGAACGGGGATCAGGCGGCAGGGAATGCCGGCCGCTTTGAACCATTTCTCCGCCTGGAGGGCGTGGCCGACCGATTCGACCAGAACGACGCTGAAGGGTTCGTTTGCATGCATCGGAGGTCACCCACAATTCGAGGCGATCGCGGTTCTCTGCGGGCTCGCCTTTCCTGAAATCATCCGCGGAGGAGCCGGGAAATGGCCTCGGCGGCCCGGTCCACGTCGGCTTCCGTGTTGAAGAAGCCGAAGCTGAAGCGAAGGGTTCCCCGCGGAAAGGTCCCGATCGTCCGGTGCGCTGCCGGGGCGCAGTGGAGTCCCGGCCGGCAGAGTATTCCGAATTCCTCGTCGAAGAAGAGGGCGGCCTCCGAAGGGGCGATCTTCCGCAGATTGAACGAAACCACGGAGGTCCGGTTTCCCGTTCCCCTGGGCCCGTAGATCGTGACCTCATTCCCCAGCCCCTCCAACAAATCCAGAAACCTTCGGGTCAGGATCTCCTCCCGGGCGCGGATCGTCTCCAGGCCCTGCTCCAGGACCCAGTCCACACCGGCGGCCAATCCGGACAGGCCGATGGTGTTGGGTGTCCCCGACTCGTATTTGTCGGGCATGTAGTCCGGCTGCTCCTCGTGCTCCGAACGGCTTCCCGTCCCCCCCCGCATCAGCGGCGCGATCCGCTGTTCGAGCCCTTTTCGGATATAGAGCCCTCCCGTGCCTTGCGGGCCGTAAAGCGACTTGTGGCCGGTAAAGGCCAGCAGATCGATGCCCATCCCCTCCACGTCGATCGGCAGGACCCCCGCCGTCTGGGCGGCGTCGACGCAGGCAAGGACGTTCTGCTCCCGCGCAATGGCTGCGATCTCCGCCACGGGAAGGATGGTCCCCGTCACGTTCGAGGCGTGGGTCAGGACAACCGCCCGCGTATTCGGCCGGAACGCGTTTCGGATATCCTGAGGATCCAGCTCCCCGCGGGGCGAGCAGGCCGCGATGGTGAGCTCGACCCCCTGGGTGGCGAGAAAGCGCAGCGGGCGCATCACGGAGTTGTGCTCCATGCCGGCCGTGACGACGTGGTCCCCCGGCTGAAGCAGGCCGAGCAGGGCGATGTTGAGCGCCTCGGTGCTGTTTTTCGTGAGGGCGATCCGCAGCGGATCCCGCACGCGAAACAGGCGGGCCAGCGCCTCCCGCGCCCCGTACACGATCCGCCCCGCTTCGATGGAGAAGCGGTGCCCGGACCGCCCCGGGCTGCCGCCGACCGTTCTCTGGCAGCGGATCATCGCCTCGAGGGTTACCTCCGGTTTCGGCCAGGAGGTCGCCGCATTGTCCAGATAGATGAGACTCATGTTCGTTTCGCCTTCCCCCGTCGTTGGGGGTTTCGTTCGGTCGTCCAAAGGGTTGCCCTCCGCTTCTCTTCCCATCTCCCTCCGCCATGCTTCAGACCAAAGATTCCCCGCAGTTTGCTGCAGGGTCATTCATGAGGTATCAGGTATTGCCAACCTGAATGACCTCAACGGGATTTTCAAACAGGGGGATCCCCCGGTGCCCCGTCCCCGGCGGGACCGGAGGACTTCCCCTCTGACTGCTCGAACGTCTCGAAAACCGGGAACCGGCCGCTGCCGCTACCCTTTTTTGATCGTGACGTTGTAGACGCCTTCCTGTTCGCTGATCCCGGAAACCGTCCATCCCTTGCTCCCCGCCGCGCGGGAAACGTTTTCCTTCGCGGTGTCGCTGTCCACCAGGACGGTGATCTCATCCGTCGTGCCCGCCTTGATCTCATTGAGCGCCATCAGGACGGGCTGGGGGCACGAAAGTCCGCGCGCATCCAATGTCTTGGCCATTGCGAACTCCTTTCTTCCTACGCAATTTTCTTTCTCATGGTCCATCCGACGAACAGACACACGGCAAAGCCGACGATGACGGCCGGAATTCCATAGGGTCCTACGCCGGTCGGCGAACTGGCCAGGCCGAAGTTGTGGGCGATGCCGGCCCCGACGATCATGCCCAGGACAAAGACGGCGGAATCTCCGTCCCCCTCCCCGGCCAGAAAAAGCTGGCGGCCGGGACATCCGCCGGCGAGGCAGAATGCCAGGCCGGACAGGGCCATTCCTGCAAAATTCCACAGGTGCATCGTGTGGGCGACGGGTTGGCTCTCAAATCCGGGTTTGAACTGCCCGAGAACGAAATTCATCCCAAAGGCGGCGACGATCAGGGCGATGAATCCCGAAAGGAGGTGCATCTGCCGGAAGAGAACGAAGTCCCGGATGGCGCCCATGGTGCAGAAGCGGCTTCGCTGGGCGAGAAAACCGATCAGAAGGCCCACGACCAGGGAAACGAGGAGCGGCGCATGCATGGAACCCGGCCCTTTCACGCTGTAAAACAGGACCCCGCTCCTGGGCTCGCCGGGGATCTGGGGGAAGATCAGCAGCAGGCCGAGGAGCCCGATCATGATCAGGGGGAGCATCCAGCCCGCCGTAGCGTGGGTCTGCTGGGTGCGGCCGAGGGTGTAGCCGCCTTTCAGAAAAAGGGTGCCGATCCAGATGCCGAAGGCGAGCCCGGCCAGGCCGAGGATGGCGTTGCCGTCTCCGCCCGAGAGGCGCAGGGCCGCCCGCCAGGGACAGCCGAGGAAGATCAGCCCCCCGATCATGGCGAACATGCCGAGGACGAACCGGACGATCGGCGCCGAGCCGAGTCGGGGACGGAATTCCTTGAACAGATAGGCCGCGATCAGAGATCCGAGGACGAAGCCGATGATCTCGGGACGGATGTGCTG
>JBFYYH010000049.1:0-3608 GCA_041310125.1 Syntrophaceae bacterium
GTCTGCCCGGCCTGCCGGCAATGGCCATCGCCTCCGGCCACCCCACGCGCGCGAAGGTGTCTCCCAGGCGTTCCCCTTTCCGGCCCGCATCCCGATAGGTTTCGAGCAGACCGGCCATGGCGGCCATGACCTTCCCCATATCGTCCAGATGGGGGACCGCCACCCGCCCGAGGCTGGGAAATCTTCCCATCTTCCCGCCGGCGAAAAGCCGGAACCCCTTCTTCTCGAGGGTGATCGTCCCCGTAGGGCAAACCAGCGCGCAGCCGCCGCAGAGGATGCACCGGTTTTCATCCAGGCATACCCTTTTTTCCTCGATTGCGATTGCCCCGACCTTGCAGCGCTCCGCGCACGCCCCGCACCCCGTGCATCCCTCCGCATGAACGATCACGGAAGCGGTGCCGCAGATGCCGAGGTCGTGTTCCGCCGGTTTCGGGCAACCGTTCGGGCAGCCGGCGACGGCGATCTTGATTTTGGCATGGGCTCCCCGAAAATCGCGGAAGGCCCCGTCGATTCGCTGCGCAAGAGCCTGCGCATCGATGATCCCGTTCCGGCAGAGCATCCCCGGACAGGCCGTGACGGCGCGGACAACCGCCCCGAGAGCGGCGACCTGGATGCCCCGAACCGCCAGATCGGCAATCAATTCCGCCGCCCGCTCCGCTACGACCGGGGCGATCTCGATCCCCTGGCGGGCAGTCAGGTGGACGCGCCCGCCGCTGTATCGCTGTGCGATATCGGCGACGGCGGCAAGTTGGTCGGCGGTCGCCGCGCCCCCGGTGAAGCGCAATCGTACGGCAACCTGGCCGGCTTCCCGCAGGCGGACGATCCCTTTGGATTTTTCCTCCGGCATTCCCTTCATTTGCGTCGATCCTCGTCTATTGGGTCATAACCTTTTACGGAGAGGGGATTGGATTCCGGTTGCGCGAAGACGGCAATGCAAACAACCTGAAAAAGTTGACAAGTCAGATCGTTTCCGCGCCTTCCTGGGCAACCGCTGTCCCAGAGCCGGGGAAGTGGGCTTTGACCCGGGTCTTCAGGCCGTCAAGGAGGTCGTGGCGGGTGAGGTCATAATGGATCGGGGTGATCGTGATCATCCCCCGCTTGAGGGCGCTGCCATCGGATGCTTCATCCTCGTGGCCGGGAAGCTCGGTCTCTCCGGCCAGCCAGTAATAGGCGTTCTCCCGCGGGTCGATCCGCTTCTCGAAGCTCTCCATCAACCTCGCCTCGCCCTGCTTCGCCACGACGACGCCCCGGATCCGGTCTTCCGGAACCGCGGGGACGTTCACGTTGAGCGCCACGTTGGGCAGGGGGTTCTCCAGGATGAAAGCGGCCATTCTCCGGGCGAAGCGGGCGGCCGCGGTGAAATCGGCGTCGCGGTGGGTATCCAGGGAGATGGCCATCGAGGGGACTCCCTGGATGGCCGCCTCCGTCGCCGCCGAGACGGTCCCCGAGTAGAGGACGTTGATCCCCACGTTGGCGCCGAGGTTGATCCCGGAAACGACCAGATCGATCGGCCCCCCGGCCAGTTCGCAAAGGCCGATCTTGACGCAGTCCGCGGGCGTCCCCGCGACGGCATAACCCAGGATGCTTCCATTCTTCCGGGCTTTCCGGACCATCAGCGGACGCGCGATCGTGATCGCGTGGCCGACGGCGCTCTGCTCGACCTCGGGCGCCACGACGAGGCATTCCGCATCCTTCGAGAGTTCGGCATAGAGGGCGGAAAGGCCCCGCGCGTAGATCCCATCGTCATTCGTCAACAAAAAGCGCATCACCCCTTACCTCATTTCACCTCAATGAGCGGGTCGTCCTGCAGGGTCAAAACAAGAAGCCCCTTTTCGTCCTGCCGGGAATCCCCGCCGCTCGCCCCTGGAGCTTTTTTTGTCTCCCCTGGGGCATCCCGCATACCCGCCACTCCTCCTCGCCGTCAGGGACAAATGGACTTCAGATACCGGAGCGCCTCCTCAGCCAGGGCCGGCGAATCGATCCGGACGGAAACCTCATGGTTGTATTTCAGGGCCGACTGCGTCAGGTTGTGGCTCCCGATAAAAAGGACCCTCCGGTCGATCACGACGAGCTTCGCGTGCGTCGTCCGGTCCGGAGCGTCGAAACAAACGGAGATCCCGCTTCGTCCCATTTTCTCCGCGGTGATCCTGTTTTCGGGGCTGACATTGTCGCCCTCCGGCCCCCGTTCGAGGACCGCCGACACCCTCACCCCGCGTCCGGCTGCCTTCTGGAGATGCGCCAGAACCTGGTCGGGTTGATGGTCGGCAAACCCGTTCGTCTTGAAGAAAAAAGCGGAGAGGACGATCTCCTGCCGGGCGCGGCCGATCGCCTCGAGGAGCGCCGGAAGGTATTCCCGGTCCGTGAGAAGCCAAAGAGAGCAACCCGCCTCCGGAGAAACAGCGGGGCCTTTCCCGCCCTTCTCCGCCGCAACCGTCGGCAGCACGAGCAGGAAGAGAACGGAAACCATCGGCAGCGCCCACGCCATCCAACGTTTCACACGACCTCCCCCGATTCCTCATTCCTCAGGTTTCGCCGGCCTTGCCTGCGGAGTTTCTTGGCGCCATTTACACCCCGCCCTTCTACAATATAACAAACGGCATCCGCCGTCGATAAAAAAAGCCCGGGCATCCTCCGATGCCCGGGCCGGGTGGCCGTGGGATAATCTATTTCTTCACATCTTCGAAGTCGGCGTCGACCACATCGTCATCCTTCTTGCCGCCCGCTTCCTGGCCCCCCCCGCCGGCTTCCGCCCCCGGCTGGGGTCCGCCGGGACCCGCCTGCTGCCCTGCTGTCTTGGCGTACATCGCCTCGGCCAGCTTGTGGGAGGCGTTGGTCAGCTCCTCCTGGGCCGCGTTGATCGCCGCCAGGTCGTCGCCTTCGATCGTCTTCCTCACCTTGGCGATCGCCTCCTCGATCCGCGCCTTCTCGGAGGCGTCGATCTTGTCGCCGAACTCCTTGATGTTCTTCTCGACGCTGTAGGCCAGCGCGTCGGCGTGGTTCCTCGCCTCGATGAGTTCCTTCTTCTTCTTGTCCTCGTCCGCGTGGGCGTCCGCCTCCTTGACGAGCTTCTTGATCTCCTCCTCGGAAAGCCCGCTCGACGCGGTGATCCGGATGCTCTGCTCCTTGCCGGTTCCCAGATCCTTCGCCGAGACGTGGACGATGCCGTTCGCGTCGATGTCGAAGGTCACCTCGATCTGCGGCACGCCGCGCGGCGCCGCGGGAATCCCCACCAGCTCGAAGCGTCCGAGCGTCCGGTTGTCGCCCGCCATCGACCGCTCGCCCTGGAGGACATGGATGCTGACCGCCGGCTGGTTGTCCGCCGCGGTCGAGAAGACCTGGCTCTTCTTCGTGGGGATCGTCGTATTCTTCTCGATCAACCTCGTCATGACGCCGCCCAGGGTCTCGATCCCGAGGGAGAGGGGCGTCACGTCCAGCAGGAGGACATCCTTCACGTCGCCGGTCAAGACACCTCCCTGGATCGCCGCGCCGATCGCGACGACCTCGTCCGGATTGACCCCCTTGTGGGGCTCCTTCCCGAAAAGTTCCTTGACCTTCTGCTGGACCCGGGGCATTCTCGTCATCCCGCCGACGAGGATCACCTCGTCGAT
>JBFYYH010000050.1:0-5685 GCA_041310125.1 Syntrophaceae bacterium
CCGCCGATGATGATCAGGGCCAGGGCAAAGATAAAGGGAGGCGCCACCAGAGGAATCAGGCCGAGGATCTTCAGGGGGCCTTTCAGCAGGGGCGGTCCCTTGAGCCCCAGGAAGGCAAAGCAGAAGGCGATCGGGATGACGAGCAGCGTGGTGAGGGTCGCCAGGGAGATGCTGTTGCGCAGGGCCCTGTGATAGCGCGTGCGGGAGAAAAAATCCAGATACGTTTCCAGACTGACGATCGACTTCTGCCCCAGGTGGAACTGCATCCCGTCGATCCGGGGTGCGAGCCGATCCTGGTTTCTGACCAGCGCGCGCTTGATGTCGTTGAGGCCCTTCAGATCATCCCAGTCCTTGCGGAAGCGGACGACGAGGGTGGTTGTTCCTTTCCCGGCGGAGCGACTCCTCTCCTCGATCCCCTGAACCGCCTGGATCGCCTCCAGGAGGAGCCGGCCCGGCTCGCCCCCTTCCTTCTCCTCCGCGACGATGGTCTTTCCGGTCACGGTCACCGTCGGATAGTTCACGGTGAAGCTCTTGATCAGGACGGAACCGATCGGGAAGACGATGAAAAGAAAGATGAGGAAAAAGGCAAGCGTCGTGACGAAAACCAGGCCGGGACGGCGGATGAAGTCGCTCCAATCGCGGATCGTTTTCTGGAAAATGGGGATCCCCCTGAAAAGCGCCATGATCGGTTCCGGAAAAGCGGGTGGGAGCAGCCGGGGCAGACGGCGGGTTGTCGGGGTGCGGCCGGGCGGCCGCACCCCTTCCCGTCCCATGACCGGCGAAACACTTCCGACGACCCCGTAAAAAGTCCTCTCGACCCAAAGGGCGATTTGCGACTTGTTACGAGAGCATCACTTCTGGAAACGTTTCGACCACTCGGTCATGATTCTTTTCTTGTTCTCGCCAGCCCAGAGGGCATCGTACTTGATCAGTTTGGGATCGACGAGAACCTTCCCCGGAACGCCCGGCCGCGTGACCTTGGATCGCAGGAGACCGATCTGGGTCTGCCCTTCCCTGCTTCCCAGCCAGTCGACCAGCTTCTGCGCCCCGGCGAGATTCTTTGTCCCCTTGAGAATCGCCACCGATTCCAGATCGAAGGCGGTGCCCTCCGCGGGGATCACCCCCTCGATGGGAAATCCCTTCTCGACCCTCCCGTAGACGGCCTGATCCCAGCTCACGCCGACGGCGTACTCTCCCTGGGCGACCGCCTGGGCGGGCGCCGAGCCGGATTTGGTGTACTGGCCGGCGTTGCGGTTGATCTTTTCCAGGATCTCCCACCCCCGATCCTCCCCGAAGATCTGCATGACGGCGGAGACAAAGATGAAGGCGGTGCCGCTCGTGCCCGGATCGGGCATCACGATCTCGCCTTTGTAGACGGGGTTGGTCAGGTCCATCCAGGATTTCGGTTTGGGCAGGTTCTTCTTCTTGAGCAGCTCCGGATTCACGCCGATCGCGGAAAACCAGTAGTTGTAGCCGTACCAGCGATTTTCCGGATCCTTGAACTCGGCTGGGATGTCCGCCCAGGCGGGCGAACGGTAGGGGATGAAATATCCCCGCTGGGCCCCGACCTGGGCATCGGAGTTCAGGAACCCCCAGATCAGGTCGGCGTTGAAATTCGGCGTCTCCGTCTGGATGCGGGTCCAGAGTTCATTGGAGGCAAGGCGGGGGCTCCACTCGATCTTCATGCCGATGGCCTTTTCCGCCTCCGGCACCCATTTCTCCATTTCGGCGGTTTCGTTGTGGCTGTAGACGCGCAACACCTGCGCCTCAAGCGGACCTGCGACCATCGACAGGCCGATCACGGCCGCCAACAGAATGAACCCAACGGATCTCTTTTTGCCGGTCATACTCGGTCCCTCCTTTTTGGAAAATGGCTGAACGTGGTTTGGATTTCCTGGCCGTGATCACCGCCCCCTCTGCCGCTGCATTCCCCCTTTGAGGTCGCATGACGGAGATATTGTATCACCTTGCCCCGGCAAAATTAAAGCAATATTCTCCTCCGTTCCGGATCGTAAGGGGCCTTCTCCAGCCGGGTGGCCGGAATGGCCTCTCCGAAGACCTCTACGGCATAGCCGTCGGTGGAGTCCGCTTCCGAGGGGGAAAGATATCCCATGGCGATGGTTTTGCCCACGGTGTGGCCGTATCCCCCGCTGGAGACGACCCCGACCACCTTCCCCCGACGGGAGAGGGTCTCTCCGCCATAGAGCAGTCTGGGTTCATCCGCTTCCAGGGTGAAGAGGCAGAGTTTCCATTTCGGACCCTCCTCGCGGATCTTGAGCAGCGCTTCCCGGCCGATGAACGGGCCTTTGGTCAGATCCACGGCAAAACCGATCCCCGCATCGTAGGGGGTATAATCGGGGGACACCTCGGCGCTCCAGTAACAGTAGCCCTTTTCCAGGCGCAGCGAATCGATGGCCCGGTATCCCGCATTGCGGACGCCGAGATCCTCCCCGGCCTTCCAGAGGGTCTCGTACAGGTGGAGCGCATACTCCGGAGGCGTGTAGAGTTCGTAGCCCAGTTCCCCGACATAGGTCACCCGGATCGCCAATACCGGTGCGGAACCGACGGTGATCGCCCGGCATTGGGAGAAGGGGAAGACCTCGTTGCTCAGATCGTCCTCGGATACGCGCGAGAGGAGCGTTCGGGCATGGGGGCCGCAGACCTTGATCATGGCGTAGCCGGAGGTCGCGTCCCGAAGGAGGACGGAGTTGTCCTGCGGCAGATGCTTTTTGAGCCACTGGAAATCGTGAACCCCGAAGGCCGTGCCGGTCACCAGGAAGAAGCGGTCCTTCGCCAGACGCGAGACGGTGATGTCCGCTTCGATCCCGCCCCTTGGGTTGCAGAGCTGGGTGTAGACCGCGGCGCCCACGGGTCTGTTGATCCGGCCCGCCGCCACACGATTCAGGAAAGAGAGGGAACCGGGTCCGCTCACCTCGAACTTGCTGAAGGAGGACTGGTCGATCAGGACCACCGCCTCGCGGGCCGCCCGGTGCTCGGACGCCACGTGTTCGAACCAGTTGGGGATGCCGAAGGAGAGGGTGTCTTTCGGCTCCACGCCCGGCGGGGCAAACCAGTTGGCCCTCTCCCAGCCGAACTTGGATCCGAACACGGCGCCGCTGTTTTTCAACCGATCGTAGAGAGGGGAGCGCTTGATCCCCCGGGCCGAATCGTGTTCCTCGTGGGGCCAGGAGATCGTGTAATGCTTGCCGTAGATCTCCTTCGTCCGCTCCACGTTGTACTGCAGACTCCGGTGGTGCGTGCCGAAGCGGCGGATATCCAGCGGCCAGATGTTCAGGCTCGGCTCCCCCTCCACAATCCATTCGGCGACCATCCGGCCGGCGCCTCCCCCGGCGGCAATCCCGAAGGCGTTGAACCCCACCGCCACGAAGACATTCTCCAGTTCCGGCGCCGGTCCCAGCATGCAGTTTCCGTCCGGCGTGAAGGCCTCCGGCCCGTTGACAAGCCGCGCGATGCCGGCCTGGTTCAGGCAGGGGGTCCGTTTTACGGCGGCCTGGGAGAGGGGATCAAAGTGATCGAAATCCGCCTCCAGAAGTTCCTGGGTGAATCCCCGGGGAATGCCCCGGATCGCCCAGGGGATCCCGTCCCTTTCGTACCCCCCCATGACGAGCCCCCCGACCTCCTCCTTGTAGTAGAGCAGGCTGTCCTTGTCCCGCAGCGTCGGCAGGTTGGGCGGCAGGCCTTCGATCGGCTCGGTGACCAGGTATTGATGCTGGAAGGGAACCAGGGGAATGTTCACCCCCATCATCCGGCCGATCTCGCGACCCCACATCCCGGCGGCATTGACGAGGGTCTCGCAGCGCACCCTGCCCCGGTCGGTCTCCACGGCCACGACGCGGTTGCCTTTGATCTCGAAGCCGGTGACCAGAGTCTTCTGCTCCGCCGCAGCCCCCCGGTTCATCGCCCCCTTGGCGAGCGCCATCGTCAGGCCGCTCGGATCGGCCTGGCCGTCGGAGGGCATGAAGGCCGCCCCGATGATCCCCTCCATGTCCAGGATGGGAAAGAGCTTCAGCGCCTCGGCGGGGGTGATCATGTGCATTTCCAGGCCGAAGCTGCGGGCCGTGGTGGCCCCTTTCCTGAGTTCGAAGAGCCGCGCCTCGCTGCTGGCCAGGTGGAGACAGCCGCAGCGCTTCCATCCCGTCGTCAGGCCGGTCTCCGCCTCAAGCGTTTCGTAGAGGCTGACGCTGTACTGGAGCATCCTCGTCACATTCCGGTGGGAGCGGAGCTGCCCCACCAGTCCGGCCGCATGCCAGGTTGAGCCGCTGGTGAGCTCCCCTTTTTCGAGGATCAGGACATCCCGGAGGCCCATCCGGGTCAGGTGATAGGCGATGCTGCACCCCACGATGCCGCCGCCGATAATGACGACCTGTGCACTGTCACGCATGTTTGACTCCTTTCTCTGCTGCGGGTGACAAAAAAATCCGATTTTTGATTGCAATCCGACACCGTTTCCGGAATTCCGGAAACGGAGATGGCGCCCTGCGCTCGATCTCCCCGAACCGAAGGCCTTTTCTCTCCGGGATTCCCGTGAGAAAAGGGAAAGAGGGTCAGACCTTTCCTCCCTCCGGCCCGCCCCGAAGCTCTTGGGTCAGGGCGGGCACGACCTCGAAAAGATCGCCCAGGAGCCCGTAATCGCATTTTCCGAAAATGGGTGCATCGGGATCGCAATTGACGGCCACGATGACCTTGGAGGTCTTCATGCCGGCGAAATGCTGCACCGAGCCGGAAATGCCGCAGGCGATGTAGAGCTTGGGGCTGACCGTCTTGCCGGTCTGACCCACCTGCATGGCGTGGGGCGCGAAACCGGCATCGACGGCGGCGCGGGATGCTCCTACCGCAGCCCCCAGCAGCGCAGCGCACTGCTTCAGGATTTTGAACCCCTCCGCCGAGCCGAGGGCGCGTCCGCCCGAGATGACGATCTCAGCCTCGGAAAGAACCGGTCCGGCGGCTTCACCCGCGCGGACTTCGCGGATCACCAGCCGGTTCGAGAGCGGAAAGGAAACCGGGAAATCCAGGATTTCGGCCTCGCGCGGAAAAGGGCGTTCGGGGAAAACATGGGGCCGCAACCCCAGGATCCAGGGCCGGCGCTTCAAGGCGAGGGTCGCCGTGGTCTTTCCGGAAAAATGGGATTTGCGGACGATCCCGGAGGAGAGATCGATTTCCAGGCAGTCGAGGACCAGCGGGGCTTCCCTCGCCGCGGCCACCCTGGCGAGCAGATCCTTTCCGGTGGGGGTGGCGACACCGAGGAGGGCATCGAAACGAAAGGCGTCGATCGTCAGGTTGAGCGCCCTGGCCTGGTCTTCCGGGCCGGAGAGCGGCTTCGAATCCGGCGTCCTCATCGTCACGATCCGCGTCGCGCCATACTGCTGGAGGAGCGCGCAATGCCCCTCCGCCCGACCGCCGAAGAGCAGCGCATACACCTCCCCTTCCCCCGCCCCGGCGGCGGCGGAAAGGGCGCCCAGGCTGGCCTTCTTGACCTTCCCGTCCTTCTCTTCGATGAGAACTCCGATACCCGGCATCCGGCTTTCCTTCCCGTTCACTTCAAAACCTTCGCCTCCTCCTTAAGCCGACGGAGGAGTTCACGCGCCATCTTTTCCGGGCTGTCCTGGAGGATCTCTCCTCTTCCCCGGTCCGGCACGGGTTCCAGCTCCAGGACCTCCAGGGAAG
>JBFYYH010000051.1:0-3143 GCA_041310125.1 Syntrophaceae bacterium
CGGAATCGGGAGTCCGGCAGATCGGAGATATCGGAACCGGAGCCCTGGTTTCCTATCTGGCCCGGTTGCAGGGTGAGGGGCTTGCCGCAAATTCGGTAAATCGAGCGCTGGCCGCGCTTCGCGGTTTTTATAAATACCTGCTCCGGGAGAAGAAGGTGAACCACAACCCCGTGGCCCAGATCGAGTTGGCCAAAGTGTGGATGCGCATTCCCGATGTGCTCAGCCGTGAAGAGATGGAGCGGCTCCTGGCGCAGCCCGGTTCGGAAACGCCGGCTGCGGTGCGGGACACCGCGATGCTCGAACTGATGTATGCAACGGGGATCCGCGTATCGGAACTGATCGGACTGACCGTCCACAGCATCAACTGGCAGGTGGGGTATCTGGTCGCGATGGGGAAGGGCGAAAAGGAACGCATCGTTCCCGTCGGACAGACGGCCTATGAACGGGTAAAAAGGTACCTCGACGGGGCCAGGCCGCTCCTGCTCGCGGGAAAGGAGAGCGATCTCCTCTTCCTGAACCGGTCAGGGAAGGGGATGAGCCGCCAGGGCTTCTGGAAGATCGTGAGAAGATATGCGCTCCGAGCCAACCTCGCCAAGAAGGTTCACCCCCACACCTTTCGCCATTCTTTTGCATCCCATCTTCTGGAGGGGGGGGCCGACCTGCGTTCCGTTCAGGTGATGCTCGGTCACGCCGATATCTCCACGACACAGATCTATACCCATGTCACGCGGGAGAGGCTCAAGGAGATTCACCGCAATTTTCATCCGCGCGGATGAGAGGAGCGAAGGGAAGCACGCCCCGGGCATCGGGGAGAGGATGAGGTCAGCGTTATGGCCATGGGATTGCGAAATGCCTCGGGAAGGAAGATCAGGATCCCCCGCTCCATGCGGGTGTGGATCGCGGTTCTGCTGGTGCTGATCCTGATTGCCGGCGTTCTGGTGGTTGTTTCCCTTTATCCTTCAGGGATGCGTGGGCTTTCCCCTGCGCTGACCCGGGTGGGAAACTTCTTCTCCTTCATCCTTCTCGGGGAGAAGCCCCGTTTCTATTCCCTTCTCCTGGAGAAGAACGGAGAGGATTACCGCATCGCCTCCCGGGATGTTTTCGAGGTTTCCTACCGCGATGAATTCATCTTCAAGGAGGTCTCGACGGATGTCCTCTTCGGGGGCGGGATCACGGTAGATCTGGAGGGGATCGGGGAAAAGGACGACCTTGCACGGCTTCTCAAGGGGATCGATCTGGTGGACAAGGCGGTGCTGACCGGCCGCAACGGAATGGGGGAAGGCAACCCGGACGATTTTTCTCTGCGGATCGAATACCGGGGGGAACCCATCGCAACCCTTCCCGTCCGCATCCAGATCACTCCCCAGGACTGGCTCCGCTATGCCCGGAGTTCGGGAAACCAGAAGGTTCAGATCGAGTATCTCAAACGGGCGATCGCCATGAGTCCTCAGGATGCCGGCGTGCGCAGGATGCTGGCCTCGCTCTACTTCCGGTCGGGCATGATCCGGGAAGCCATCGCCCAGTACCAGGAGATCCTGGTCCTGAAGCCGGACGATGCGGAAGTGCTGGCCGAACTGGCGAAATGCTATCTGAAAACGGGCCAGTACGCAGAGGTGATCCGGATCTCCGCGCAATCCCTCAAGGCGAATCCGCAGGACGAGGCCGCGCTGGCCAATATGGCCCTGGCCTCCGGCCATCTGGGGAACTGGAATCGGGCGATCGATGCCTATCAGTCCGTTCTGAAGATCCGGTCCGGCGATCCCGTGATCGCCTTCCGGTTGGGAGAGGCCTACGAGAAGACCGGGCAGCTGGGAAAGGCGTTGGAACAGTACCGCCTGGTCCTGGAAAAAGTGCCGAAGGCCGATCATGTGGTTGTGGCCCTCGCGGACGTCTCCCTGAAAATGGGAAATTTCGACGAGGCCATCCGCTGGCATCGGGAGATTGTCCGGCGGCAGCCGAAGAACGCGGCCGCCTATGCCAATCTCGGTGCGGCCCATGGCGGGAAAGGTCAGACCCGGGAGGAGATCGACAATTACCAGAAGGCCATCGCGCTCAATCCAAGGGATGCGGCGGTGCATTTCAATCTCGGTGCTGCTTATGAGAAGGGGAAGAGGGAGGCGGAAGCCGCCCGGGCGTACCAGAAGGTCCTGGCGCTGAAGCCGGACGACGGGGACGCGATGCAGAGACTGGCCGACCTCCACTTCAAGGCCGGACGTTACGCAGAGGCCGTTCCCCTCTATGAGAAGATCCTGAAGGCGACTCCCCGGAAGGGGCTCCTCCATGCCCGCCTTGGTTTTGCCTACGCCGAGTTGAAGAAGCCCGCACCGTCCGTCGAAAACTATGAAAAAGCGATCCGCTACGGGGTCAAGGATCCGGAAACGTACAGCTCCCTCGCGCTGGCCTATGCCAGGATGGGAAAAACCAGGGAATCCCTCGACCTCTACGAGAAACTGGCTGCCGCGAACCCCAAGGCCGAGATTCTCGGCATTCTGGCCGAAGCCTACATGAAGGAAAAACGCTACGACAGGGCCGTGCAGACCTACCGGAAACTGATCGATCTGAATCCGAAGAAGGCCGCCTACTATGCCGGTGCAGCCTATGCCTACGGCCTCAGCGGCGCTCCGGAACGGGAGATCGAGTATTACCAGAAGTCGCTGAAACTGGATTCGGAGGACGATGAGGTCTATCTGAATCTGGGAGCGGCCTACGAGAAGAAGGGACTCTTCGAGGAGGCTCTGAAGGCCTACACGGCCGCCCACGAGTTGAATCCGGAATCGACCCGTGCGGCACGGAAGATTCCTCAGATGAAGATCCGGATCATCCAGCAGAAACAGAAATCCTGATGAAGGAGGCCCACCGTGACCCCATCGCAATCCATCCGTGTCGGTTCCCTTTCGATTGGCGGGGGAGAACCGTTTGTGCTGATCGCCGGACCCTGCGTCATCGAGGATGAAGAGCTGACGTTCCGGATTGCCCGTTTTCTGAAAGACCTGACGGGAGAACTCGAGATCCCTTTCATCTTCAAGGCCTCCTACGACAAGGCGAACCGGACCTCGCACGATGGCTATCGGGGGCCGGGTTTCGTCCTCGGCCTCGAGATTCTCGGCGCAATCCGGGAAGAGTTGGGCATTCCCGTCCTCTCC
>JBFYYH010000052.1:0-3503 GCA_041310125.1 Syntrophaceae bacterium
CTCGGGCAGAAGCTCATCGAAACGGAGCAGATGATCCACGGCCGTCCGCTCGCCGAGCGTCTGGGCGTCTCCATCGACCGGATGACCGACTACCTCTTCGACCACCCGGAGGTCTCCAACCTGATCCTCTTCCGCTATTTCGGCAAGACCCGCTACGAGGGAAACCTCGACTTCAGCGTCCCCGAGTTCACCGCCGACATCGCCCGCTCCATGGGCCTCGCCCGGGACCGAAAGAACGTCCCGCCCGAGACCGTGATGAAGGTGCTGGCGGTGATGAACTCCATCCATAACTTTATTTCGGGCGAGAACTTCTTCCGCCCGATGGTGAAGGTGGAAAGAGAACGCTACATCGCTCTGGTGAAAGAGACCCTGAAGTTCATCCACATCCCGGCTTTCACGCAGAACGAAGCAAAATAGCGCCCGCGCTCCTTCGACAGGGCGCCGTTGCGGAGACGACAGCGTTCAGATCGGCATTCGCGCAGGGCGGCCCCCGGGCGTCGCAACAGGCACGGCGCATTCCGACCTTTTGATTCCGTTATCGAGATCCTGATGCAAAAGGAGGGACCAATGGCACTGAACATGGATGCACTCGGCAAAAAGCTCGGCCTCATGAAGAAGGACTACACCTGGAAGGACGTGGTCCTCTATGCGCTTGGCGTCGGGGCCGGGGCCGAGGAGTTGGACTACACCTACGAGAAGAACCTCAAGGTGATCCCCACCTTCTCCATCGCGGCGGTCTTCGACTTTCTGGGCCAGATCGCCTCCGCCTCCAACATGAACCTGGCGGGAATCCTCCACGGCGAGCAGGAGCTGATCTTCCACCGGCCCATTCCCACCTCGGGGACCCTGACCACGGACGGAAAGATCACCCACTACTACGACAAGGGGCCCAAGGGCGCCCTTGTCGTGGCCGAGAGCGACACCGTCGACGCTTCGGGCGCCAAGCTCTTCACAAGCATCGTCACGGTCTTCGCCCGGCTGGACGGCGGCTTCGGCGGCGAGAACGCCCCGGCGAACGTCGTGGAGTTCCCGGAGCGCGAGCCCGACTTCTCCCTGGACGCCGCCCCCTCGCCGAACCAGCCGCTGATCTACCGGCTCTCCGGGGATGTCTTCCAGCTCCACGTCGATCCCGAGTTCGCGCGGATGGTCGGCTTCGAGAGGCCGATCATGCACGGCCTCTGCACCCTGGGCTTTGCCTGCCGGGCCCTGATGGCGAGCCTCACCCCGGGGAAGCCCGAGCTCGTGCGGAGACTGGCCTGCCGCTTCTCGAAGACCCTCTACCCGGGCGATCCGATCCGGACCCTGATCTGGAAAACCGCGGAGGGCAGGGCCGTCTGGCGGACGATCAACGCCAAGACGGGTGAGACGGTCATCGACAACGGCGTCTTCGAGTACGGCGAGATCCCCAAGGACGAGATCCGCTTCGACGGGCGCGTGGCGGTCATCACCGGCGCGGGCGGCGGCCTCGGACGGGTGTATGCTCTGGAGTTCGCCAGGCGGGGCGCGAAGGTCGTCGTGAACGACTTCGGCGGCGCGCGGGACGGCTCCGGCGAGGGGTCGCAGAAGCCGGCCCAGAAGGTCGTCGATGAGATCAAGGGCCTGGGCGGGGAGGCGGTCGCGAACTATGACAATGTCGCCACGCCGGAGGGGGGTGAGGGGATCGTCAAGACCGCCATCGACGCCTTCGGGACGGTGGACATCCTGATCAACAACGCCGGAATCCTCCGCGACAAGAGCCTCCTGAAGATGGACCCGGAGACCTGGAAGGCGGTTCTCGACGTCCACCTGGCCGGCGCCTACCACGTCACGAAGCCGGCCTTCGCCGTGATGCGCGAGAAGGGGTACGGCCGGATCGTGATGACGACCTCCGCGGCAGGCCTCTACGGAAACTTCGGCCAGACGAACTACAGCTCGGCCAAGATGGGGCTCGTCGGTCTGATGAACACGCTGAAGCTGGAGGGGGAGAAGTACAACATCAAGGTGAACACGATCGCCCCGATCGCCGCCTCGCGGCTCATGGCCGACATCATCCCCGCGGAGATCCTCGAGAAGATGAAGCCGGAGTTCGTCGCGCCGCTTGTCCTCTTCCTCTCCTCGGAGAAATGCCCGGCGACCGGGCGGATCTACAACGCCGGCGTCGGCTATTACGGCCGTGCGGCCGTGATGACGAGCCCGGGAATGGTCCTCGGCGACGGGAAGAAGGTTCCGACGGTCGAGGAGGTGGCGGCGGCCTGGGAGAAGATCCGGAGCCTCAAGGGGGCCCGGGAGTACGGCCAGCTCAACGATCTTGTCCTGGGGGACATGCTGGCGGCCCTGGAGCCGAAGAAGGAGAAGCCCGCCGAGGCCGCGCCCGCCGCGGGGATCGCCTCGGTGAAGGAGGTGTTCGAGAGGATGCCCCAGGCGTTCCGGGCGGAGAAGGCCGGCGGCGTGAATGTCGTCTTCCAGTACACCATCGCGGGAGAGGGCGGCGGGGAGTGGTTCGCCGAAATCAAGGAGGGAACCTGCAAGGTCGAGGCGGGGAAACACGCCACCCCCACCTGCACGCTCGCGATCGCCTCAGGCGATTTCCTCGACCTGATGAACGGCAAGCTCCCGGCGATGCAGGCCTACACCTCGGGCAGGCTCAAGATCGGCGGCGACATCATGAAATCCCAGCTGATCGAGAAGCTCTTCAAATTATGAGAATGTTGACAATCATGGTCCCTCCGCGCGCTGGACATTTTTCGCGCTTCCGGGACATGATTGTCACGTTTCGCGAAGGAATCACCGTGATGAAACAAAGGAGGGACGAACAATGATCGGAATCACTTCCTACGGCGCCTACATTCCCCGTCTGCGGCTGGACCGGATGGCGATCTTCCAGTCGATGGGCTGGTTCGCCCCGGCAATCGTCATGGTCGCCCAGGGGGAGCGCTCCATGTGCAACCACGACGAGGACACCCTGACGATGGCGGTCGCCGCCGCCCGGGACTGCCTGACCGGCAAGGACAGGAAGGCGATCGACGGCGCCTACCTCTGCTCGACGACGCTCCCCTTCGCCGACCGCCAGAACGCGGGGATCCTGAAGACCGCCCTCAATCTCCGGGACGCGATGATCACCGCGGACTTCACCTCATCGCTCCGCGCCGGAACGACGGGGCTCCTTACGGCCCTCGAGGCGCTCCAGGGGGGAAGCCGGAAGAGCATCCTCGTGACCGCCTCCGACAAGCGGGAGACGAGGCCGGCCTACTTCTATGAGATGTGGTTCGGCGACGGTGCGGCCTCGCTCCTCGTCGGGAGCGAAGGGGTGATCGCCGAGTTCAAGGGGGCCTACACGGTCTCCCACGACTTTGTCGACCACTACCGGGGCGCCGGGAAGAGCTACGACGATATGTGGGAGGAACGGTGGCTCCGCGAGGAGGGCTACTCGAAGTTCATCCCCGAGGCGGTGGCCGGCCTGTTCAAGAAGCTCGGGATCGGAATGGAGGATGTCCAGAAGGTCGTCTTCCCCTGCCTCTTCAAGG
>JBFYYH010000053.1:0-5845 GCA_041310125.1 Syntrophaceae bacterium
TCCGCCGCTTCTTCGCCCGGACCACCCTCGAGGCCCGCGAAGTCAAGATTATCCGGGGGATCTGCCGGCAGATCGAGTGGTACGGAGACCACAAAGAGCGCAAAAAGGCTTGACTTTCCGCGGTTCAGCGGCGTATTAAGCGACTCGCGCGCCCGGAAGGGGCCGCAACGGGCAAAAAGTGAATGCGAAGCCGAAAACCGGCTACAGGGGATTCCCCATGCACGGAAAGAATCGAATGGAGAGATGAGATGAAGACATTTTCCTTCACCGGCGCAAAAAAGATCGTTTTCGGACGGGGGAGCTTTGCCGCCCTGGCGGATCACCTGGCCGAACTAAGGGTTGCCCGGCCGCTGATCGTCCTCGACCGGAACCTGGCCGAGACGGGCTTTCGGGAAAAGGTGTCCGGAATGATGGAGCGGGCGAAACTCGCCGCCACCCTCTACGACAAGGTGGAGGCCGAGCCCCCGCTCGAACTGGCCGACGAGGGGGCGAAGCTTGCCCTGAAGAAGAAGTGCGACGGGGTCGTCGGGATCGGCGGCGGAAGCGCGATGGACCTCGCCAAGGCGATCTCGGTCCTGGCGGCGAACAGGGGGAAGGCCGAGGATTATCTCGGATTGAACAGGGTTCCCGGACCCGGACTCCCCAAGATCATGGTTCCGACGACCGCCGGCACGGGGAGCGAGGTGACCTTCACCTCCGTCTTCATCCGTAAGAAGCTCAAGAAGAAAGAGGGGATGAACAGTCCCCACCTCTATCCGGAGCTGGCGCTCCTCGATCCGGAGCTGACGCTGACCCTTCCGCCCCATCCCACGGCGGCGACGGGGATCGACGCCCTCTGCCACGCAATCGAGTCCTACACCTCGATCAACGCCTCCCCGATGAGCGAACTGATCTCGCTGGAGGCGATCCGCCTCATCTCGGAAAACCTGAGAACGGCGGTCCACGACGGCGGCAACATCGAGGCGCGCGAGGCGATGCTCCTGGGGAGCCTTTATGCCGGTCTGGGGCTCGCCAACGCCGGGGTGACGGCGGTGCACTCCCTCTCCTACCCGCTGGGCGGGAAGTACGGGGTCTCCCACGGCCTGGCGAACACGATCATGCTCCCCCGGGTGATGGCCTTCAACCTGCCGGGCGCCCAGGAGAAGTTCGTCGACATCGCGGAGATCATGGGGGAGATCGTCGACGACCTCCCGCTCCGGGAGGCGGCGTGGCTGGCCGTCGAGGCGGTCGAGGCCCTGATCGAGGACTGCGGCATCTCCACGACGCTCGAAGAGCTCGATATTCCGGAGGACGATTTCCCGGAGCTGGCAAAGGTGGCGATGACCGTGGCCCGGCCGCTGGCCAACAATCCGTGCAAGATGACGCTGGAGGAGATGGTCGAGATCTACCAGGAGGCCTATTCGTAACGATCGGGTTGCTTCCCGAAAGGAATAAGGATTCAGGGAGGAAAAAATATGGCTGGTGCGGAACTGATCGGCAAGGAAGAGCTGAAGGAGATCGAGGTTCTCTTCAAGACGGGGATTTTCGCCCGCTATTCCCTCGACCAGGAGCGGCAGGGGATCTGGAAGGTCCGGGACTTCGAGAAGGCCTTTGCCAAATATTTCGGGTCGCGCTACGCCCTCGGGGTGAGTTCCGGTTCCTGCGCCCTGAAGATCGCGCTCACGGCCCTCGATGTGGGACCCGGCGACGAGGTGATCTGTCCGGCCTTTACCTTCATGGCCACCTACGAGGCGGTCCTCGAGGTCGGCGCCATCCCCGTGATGGCGGACATCGACGACACCCTGAACCTCGATCCGGACGACATCCTGAAGAAGATGACACCCCGGACGAAGGCGGTCATCCCCGTCCACATGTGCGGGGCGCCGGCGCGGATGGACAAGATCCTGAAGGTGGCCAGGAAGCACAAGCTCCTCGTCCTGGAGGACAACGCCCAGGCCTGCGGGGCGAGCATCCAGGGAAAGATGACGGGAACCATCGGCCAGATGGGAATCTTCAGCTTCGACCACTACAAAACGATTACCACGGGCGAGGGGGGGATGATCCTGACCGACGATGAGGATCTCTACCGCCGCGCCGAATGGTACCACGACCACGGCCACGACCACCTCTCCATCGTCAGCCGGGCCCTGGACGGCCGGACGATCCTCGGGTTCAACTACCGGATGAACGAAATCCAGGGGGGCATCGGCCTGGCCCAGCTCCGGAAGCTCAACCGGGTGATCGCGGCCCAGCGGAAGAACAGGGCGGCGATCGAGGCGATGCTGGCCCCGATCCCCGGCCTGAAGTTCCGGGTTGTGCCCGACCCCGCGGGAGACTCGGCCACTCATCTGGGCTTCAACCTCCCCACGGCGGAGCAGGCCAAGGCCTTCCAGAAGGCCCTTGCGGCCGAGGGGCTCGGGACGGTCTGCTTCAAGGAGAACTTCTGGCACTACGTCCCCAACTGGGAGCACTTCCTGGCCAGGTCCACGGCCCAGACGAAGAGCCCCTTCACGGATAGGCGCAACCGGAAGGTGACCTACAGCCGGAAGGAGATCCCCCGCGCGGGGGATCTCCTCGGCCGGACGCTGATCATGGGGATCTCCGTGAAGATGCCGGCGGCCAGGATGAAGGCGATCCGCAAGGCGATTGCGAACGCGGCCAAGGTGCTGTAGGGAGAAGATAAAATGATCGTGGTCACCGGGGGCGCCGGGTTCATCGGGAGCGTCTTCGTCGGGAAGCTCAACGAGGAGGGGGTTGACGACATCGTCGTCGTCGACGAACTGGGCACGTCCGAGAAGTGGAAGAACCTCGTCCGGCGGCGCTACTCCGACTACCTCGACAAGGAAGTGTTCTTGGCCATGGTGGCCGAAGACCGGGTCCCCTTCCCCGTCCGGGCGGTCGTCCACCTGGGCGCCTGCTCCTCGACGACGGAGCGGGACGCCGACTTCCTCATGGAGAACAACTTCCACTACTCCTGCCGCCTCGCGGAGTGGGCGGCGGCGCGCGGGATCCGCTTCCTCTACGCGAGCTCCGCGGCGACCTACGGCGACGGCTCGCTCGGCTTTTCCGACGCGGACGATGCGACGCGGACGCTCCGGCCGATCAACATGTACGGCTACTCGAAGCAGCTCTTCGACCTCTGGATCCTCCGGCGCGGCCTGCAGGACCGGGTGGCGGGGATCAAATTCTTCAATGTCTTCGGTCCGAACGAGTACCACAAGGGCGACATGACGAGCGTCATCTTCAAGGCCCTCCGGCAGATCCACGAAACGGGCCAGGTCCGCCTTTTCAAGTCCTACCGGCCCGAATACGCCGACGGCGGCCAGATGCGCGATTTCGTCTACGTGAAGGACTGCACGGGGGTCCTCTGGTGGCTTCTCAACCGCGGGGAGGCGAACGGGATCTTCAACCTCGGGACGGGAAGGGCCCGGACCTGGAACGATCTGATCCGGGCGGTCTTCGCCGCGATGGGCCTCCCGACCCGGATCGACTACATCGAAATGCCGGAGGCGATCCGCGGGCAGTACCAGTATTTCACGGAAGCGAAGATGGAGAAGCTGCGGGCCGCCGGCGGTCCGGTTTCATTCCGGCCCCTGGAGGAGTCGGTCGCCGATTACGTGAAGGGCCATCTGCTCCAGGCCGATCCCTATTTGTAAAGAGGAGCCCATTGCAAAGGTCCGAAATGGTCATTCCCGCGGAAGCGGAAATCCATTCTTTTCAAGAACTTCCGGACCCCCGCTTTCGCGGGGGTGACACCTTTTGTTGAGTTTTGCCTTTGCCCAAAGAGGTTTCCATGGCGGTTCAGGTCGTCTGCATCATCCCCTCCCGCTACGAGTCGTCCCGCTTTCCGGGGAAGCCCCTGGCCGACCTCTGCGGGAAGCCGATGATCCAGCACGTCTACGAGCGGGTCCTTCGGGCGCAGAGTGTCACCTTCGCTGCCGTGGCGACGGACGATGAGCGGATCTACCGGGCGGTGGAGGCCTTCGGAGGCCGGGCGGTGATGACCTCTCCGCGCCACCGCTCCGGGACGGACCGGATTGCGGAAGCCGTGGAGAGCCTGAATCTCCGCGAGGAGGACATCGTCGTGAACATCCAGGGGGACCAGCCCCTTTTCGTGCCCTCCCAGGTGGACGAGGTGGTCGCCCCGCTCCTGGAGGATCCGGACATCCCGATGTCGACGCTGATCTACCGGATCGTTCGCGAGGAGGAGATCGCCCACCCGAACGCCGTGAAGGTGGTCTTCGACGAGCGCGGCTTTGCCCTCTACTTCTCCCGCGCGACGATCCCCTTCGTCCGCGACCGGGGGAAGAAGGCCGACTACTACAAGCACCACGGGATCTACGCCTACCGCCGTTCTTTCCTGCGCGCCTTCACCGCCCTGTCGGAGGGAATCCTGGAGCGCCTCGAGGCCCTCGAACAGCTCCGGGCCCTGGAGAACGGCCACCGGATCCGGGTCGTCGTGACGGACCATGACTCCGTCGAGGTGGACACCCCCGAAGAGCTGGAGAGGGTCCGGCGCCTCCTCACCGGAGAGGAAACGATAGAATAGGCCCTTTGCCCCGGGGACAAAGGGTGTTCAAGAAAGAGAACCGTTTCCCGGGATGAAGCCTGTCCCGGGATTTTCGGGCTGTCACCCTCCCGCTGGGGAAGACGGGTGAGCACAATCCCCTCCCGTTCCGGAGCGGAGGGGGAATCCCATCATCGGGCGGCCGGAGAGGGCGCCCGCAAGGAGAGAAGATGATCGACATTGACTATCTGCAAAAAATCAGGCTGGTTTCCCGGCCGCTCGGCCAGAGGATCGTGGCGAATTTCCTGCTGATGCCCAATTACCACCTCTTCGCGAAGGTGGACATCCAGATCGAGAACATCGAACGGATCCCCCGGGGCGAGAACGTGATCTTCGCCATGAACCACACGGACCGGTTCAACTACTGGCCCTTCCAGTACAAGCTCTTCAAAACGCGGGAATTCCCCTTCACGACCGTCTGGGTCAAGGCCAAGTACTACAAGAACGCCCTGCTCGCGAAGGGGCTGGACCTCTGCAACCTGATCCCGGTCCCATCGATGGGATACCTGATCGAGGAGTTCTACCGGCAGAAGTTCAACCGGAGGATGGACAAGAGCCTCTACCGGGTCGTGAAGGACCTGATCGACGGCCGGATCGCGGAGGCGGGGCCGAACGAGAGGGCGGCAATCGAGGCGCTCCAGGCGATGGGCGACCAGTTTGCCGACTACGTCCGGGGCTACTACGAATCGGTCATGGAGAAGGTGGCGGAGCTCAGCCGGGCGGCCCTCTGCGAACAGAAGCTCAACCTGATCATCTTCCCCGAGGGGACCCGCTCCGTGAAACTGGCCGAGGGGAGAACGGGCCTTGCGCAGCTCGCCCTCCACACGGAGAAGAAGATCGTCCCCGTCGCCTGCAACAACTCCGAGGAGGTGTACCGGGGGAGCCTTCCCTTCGCGCGGAGCGGCCGGATCACCTACCGGATCGGCGAGCCGCTATCCGTGCAGGAACAGCTCAAGGAATACCGGATCCGCGAGCCGTTCCGCCTCCTCTCGCGGGAGTCGCAGCAGCGCTACAGGGAGCAGTTCGAGGGGGTGACGAGGATCGTCATGGCGAGCATCGAGGGGATGCTCGACGAGAAGTACCGCCGGGGCTACGCCGGGGCCTGAGGGCAGATTCTTCTGAAACCTCCGGTTATGAAACCCTCCCGCAGATTACCCCGTCCTGTGGACGGGGTAATTCACTTCCGATAGGCCGTGTCATGAGGACTGAGATAACGGGACCACTTTACATCGCTGCATTGAATCCGGATCCTTTGTTTCTATCAGACGGATGCGGATGCGCCTGTGTAGCCCCTTTCTC
>JBFYYH010000054.1:0-2905 GCA_041310125.1 Syntrophaceae bacterium
TCACCCCCGACCGGATCCTCCGCGGGATCGAAGAGTGCAATGCCCTCTCGGCGCTCCTGGCGGCGCTCGCCGACCGGGTGGACAAAGGGTCGCTCAAGAAAGGTCCGGCCAGGCAGCAGGAGGCCTTCAACCGGGCGGCGACGGAACCCCTTTCCGAAGCCGCCGCTTTTGTCCGTGCGCTCTTGGCGGAACCGGCGGACGATGGCGATCCGGATTCCGTCCCCCTCTACCTGTTCGGCAACGTCCTGCCGGACCCCGGGGCCTTCCGGTTCTTCGCCGAATGCGGGGTGCGGATTGCGGCCTCCGACCTGTGCACCGGGACCCGACTGTTCCAGACGATTTCGGTCGGCGCCGGGGACGATCCCTTTTCGGCTCTCTCCCGGGCGATCCTCGGACAGAGGCCCTGCGCCCGCACCTTCGACCCCGCCCGACCCGTCCGGATCGCGGAGGAGATCCTTGCTGCCGCCCGGAAGGCCGGCGCCCGGGGCGTGATCGGCCACACGGTCAAGTTCTGCGACCCCTACCTGGCCCGCCTTGCCACGGTTCGCCGGCAACTCCAGGAGGAGGGGATTCCTTTTCTCCTGCTCGAGGGGGACTGCACACTGCGCTCGATCGGCCAACAGAGGACGCGGATCGAGGCCTTCGTGGAAATGCTGAGGTGACCACAATGATGTATCCATTCTTTCAGGATATGGAGAGGGGAATCGAGGAATCCATCCAGCGGAAAGGGGGCGAGGTGAGCCCCCGGAAGCGCTATACCCTGGAGGTGGCCCGTCTCGGGAGGCGCCTCTACTCGGGGGAGGGGAAGATCGCCTGGTGCGGGATCGTCGCCCCCTTCGACCTCCTGTCCGCCATGGGCGTCACCTCCTGTTTCGTGGAATTCGTCGGCGCGATGCTCGCCTCCACCGGGATGGCGGGGGAGTTCATCGAGGCGGCCGACCACATCGGCTACTCCTCCGATGCCTGCAGCTATCACCGCTCCGTCATCGGCGCGACCCTCAGGGACACCATGCCCGTTCCGGACATCCTCGTCGGGACGACGAACCCCTGCAGCGGTGGGCTGGCCGTCATCGAAAACCTCTCGCGCCATTTCTCCCGGCCGCTGTTCGTCCTCCATGTCCCCCAGGACGAAACCGGCGGGAACGTCCCCTCCCTGGCCGACCAGATCCGCCGCCTCGCCCGGTTCGTCACGGACCATACGGGACTTCCCCTGGAGCGGGAGCGCCTCCGCCGCGCGATCGAGAACACCAACCGCGTCCATGCGATCGGCTCCGAGGTGTACTGCCTCGCCAAGCATGTCCCGTCTCCGGCCACGAGCAAGGACTTGAGCAACTTCGGGATCGTCATGGCCCTTTTTCTGGGAAGCGATGCCTCCGGCGAGGTGGCGGAGGCATACCGCAATGAATTCCGAAAGAGGATCGCCGGGGGAAATGGCGGAGTACCCGGCGAGAAGATCCGCCTGCTGTGGATCCAGAACCGCATCCAGTTCCGCCACCCCCTGGAGAAGATGCTCGAGGAGCAGTACGGGGCCGCCATCGTCATCGATGAGCTCAACGACTTCAACTGGGATCCGATCGATCCGGACGAACCGTTCGAGGGGCTGGCGAGGCGGTCGATCTCCATCCCCTTCAACGGCACGATCGAGAGGAGGGTGGAGGCCCTCCTGGATCTGTCCCGCCGCTACAAGGTCCACGGCGCCGTCAACCCCTGCAACTGGGGCTGCCGCCAGGGGACGGGCGCGCGGGGCCTGATCGAGGCGGGGCTCCGGGAGATCGGCGTCCCCGTCCTCAACTTGGAGGTGGACTGTGTGGACGACCGGAAGTTCACCGAGGGTCAGATTCGCACCCGCCTGGAGGCTTTCCTGGAGATGCTGGACGGCCGGCCGCCGGCGTGGAACTGAGCCGCGCCGGCATTGCCGGACATCCGTCCCGGCGCCCGTGCGTGCGGATTGGGGCGTCTGCCGGTATAATATCCGGGTTTACGAATCTCTGCATCTTCCTCTTTATATGCCGGACATTTCCAAGCCTGCCTGGCTTTCAAACACAAGTACTCAAGGCGTCAGTGCGATTGAAAGCGAAACGAAAGGTTCAATTCGAAGAGAGAGATGTTTCCGGTTATCAAGGAGCTTCGCTCCTCCCTAAAGTGTCGGCGTCGGGTAATTTCGACGGACATTCATCCTTCCGAAGGATTATCGCTGAATAATCCTCTTGATCTTCTTAAGGGTTAGGTGCATAAAGAAGCAAAGATGTCCATAGGTAACCCATAACATAACCCCTTTGCCCAAGGGGGATACCATGCGCTGGTGATTGAAGCCCCGTTTATCGAAAAAGACGGGGTTTTGTGCAATTGGGGCAATGAAAAGGGGAAATCTCATTCTAACCACATCGTAACGGCTCTTGATCATTTTAGACGTATGGTTGATGCTGGGAGGCAATAATCGAACAGGCAATTCTTATCAATAAAATCGGCACATACACCAGTGACCGATCGTGGGAGGATGCCATGAAAAGAATAAGCCGGATTCTTTTGCTCTGCATTGGCCTGATGTTGCTTGTCGGCATCTGGGGTGTGCGTGAGGCACAGGGGCGTATTTACTATACGTGTGGGAACGGCTATCAATACCCAACCTGCGAGGACCACGGTGGCTACCAATGCAAGGAGGGCAATAAGGTGGGCAAGAAACTCACCGATTGCCTAAATTACGGCGGAGCAATTTGGGGAAATAGAATACCAGAATGTAGCGATGGTTGGGTTGAGGGGATCGAAGAATGCGACGACGGAGCCCGCAACAGTGATTCCCTACCGAATGCCTGCCGGACGGATTGCAGACGCGCCTGGTGCGGCGACAATGTGATCGACAAGGGGGAAGACTGCGATGATGGCAGCAGAAACTCGGATATCGTGC
>JBFYYH010000055.1:0-11850 GCA_041310125.1 Syntrophaceae bacterium
AGGGTCATCAGATCGAAATACCCCTCGACCAGGACGGCAAAACCGGCCTGCCGGATCGCCTCGCGGGTCCTCGCGAGTCCGTAGAGATGGTTCCCCTTCGTATACACCGCGGATTCGGGAGAATTCAGGTATTTCGGCTCGCCGTCGCCGATGATCCGGCCGCCGAAGGCGATGACATGGCCGTCGACATCCTCAATGGGGATCATCAATCTCCCGCGAAAACGGTCGTAATGGCCCCCCGACGCTCCCCCTCTCGACACGACCAGGCCGGCCTGCTCCGCGAGTTTCGGCGAGACCCCTTTCTTCCCCAGAAAATCGAGCAGATGATGCCAGCCGTCCGCGGCAAGGCCGAGCCGGAATGTCCGGATCGTCTCCTCCCCGATCCCCCTCCGGGCAAGAACCTCCCTCGCCGGCTTGCCGGCCGGAGCGCGAAGCGCCGCAGCGAAGAATTCTGCTGCCAGGCCATTGACGCGGCGGATCTGCTCCCGGAGGGAGGATCGCTCCCGCTCCTCCCCACTCAGCGGCCGGTCGGGAATGACCACCCCCACCTTTCCCGCCAGCTGGCGGACCGCCTCGGGAAAGGTCAAATTGTTGAGCTTCATCAGGAAGGTGACGGCATTCCCCCCCTCGCTGCAACCGAAGCAGTAGAACATCTGTTTGTCGGGGCTCACGGTGAAGGAGGGGGTCTTTTCCCGGTGGAAGGGACAGAGGCCGAGATAATTTCTGCCCGTTTTTTTCAGGGTCACGTACTCACCGATCAGGGAAGCGATATCGACCCTTCTCCGGACCTCCTCGATCTTGTCCTCGGGAATAGACCCCTTCAAACCTCATTCCCCCTAAGAGGCTGTTGAGAGCCTGGCCTTGACCTGGTCGCCTACCGCCTTGCCGTCCGCCCTGCCGCTCACCTTCGGCATCAGGACCTTCATCACCTTCCCCATGTCGCGGACCCCGGCGGCGCCCGTATCCCGGATCGCCTCGTCGATGAGAGCGGCCACCTCCGCCTCCGACATCTGCGCCGGCAGGAATTCCTGGATCACCGCCAGCTCCGCCTGCTCCTTTTCCACAAGGTCTGTCCTGCCCCCCCTTTCAAACTGCTCGATCGAATCCCGTCTCTGCTTCACCATCGCCGAGAGAAGCTGGAGAAATTCTGCCTCTCCGATCTCCCGTTTCAGATCGATCTCGCGGTTGTGCAGGCCGTTTTTGATCATGCGCAGGGCGGACAACCGGATCTTGTCCTTCGTCCTGGCCGCCGCGATCATCCCCTGGTCCACCTTTTCCTTGAACGTCATGGTTTGCATCCTTTTGAAAAGTCTTCGGCAGATCCGCTCCGGCGCAGCGGATGCCGCCTCTTCCGGTCTAAGTTAGCCCCTGTTGGCGCTTTGTCAATGACCCGCCGTTTCAGTCCAGGCCGTCCCGGAGCTTCTTGCCGCCCAGCAGGTGCATGTGGAGATGGAAGATCACCTGACCCCCTTCTTCGTTGCAGTTGATCACCACCCGGAAGCCGCTTCTCTCGACCTTTTTGATCCGGGCCACTTCCTGGGCCGCACTCATCATCTCCTGGAGATCCGCCATCCCCTCCCCGGCGACATCCATCAGGGTGGCCACATGGCGTTTGGGAATGATGACGACATGAACCGGCGCCATCGGGTGGATGTCCTCAAAGGCCAGCACCCTCTCCGTCTCAACCACCTTCCGGCTGGGAATCCCGCCCGCCGCGATCCTGCAGAATAAGCACTCTTCCATGCGCGCCTCCTTCACCTTGAGACCTTTGAAAATCGCGCGATCTTCAAGTTGGCAAGAACCTCCCCTGTGAAAATGAAATCCCCTCAGGAGGGTTCCGCCTCAACCCCTTCCCGGGATGAGTCTCCCCCATTGGAGCGGCCCCTCGCGCAGGCCATCGCTTCCTCGAGAGAAAGGGCGCCCGTGTAGAGGGCCTTGCCCGCAATCACGGCGAAAACGCCCTTCTTCTCGATGCGGAGAAGTTCCTCGATGTCCCGGATCCCCGAAACCCCGCCGGAGGCGATCACCGGGATCCCGGCCGACTCGGCCAGTTGAGCCGTCTCCTCGATGTTGACCCCGGCCTGCATTCCGTCCCGGGCGATGTCCGTATAGACGATCGCGGACGGGCGGTCCGCCGCGAACCGTGCCGCCAGTTCGGACGCCGTCTCTTCCGTGGTCTCCGTCCACCCCTGAACCGCGACCCTCCCCCGAACCGCGTCGATCCCCAGGATCACCTGCCCCGGGAAGGTCCGGCAGGCCTCCTTGAGAAATGCCGGTTCCCGCAGGGCGGCCGTCCCGATGATCACCCAGCGGACCCCGCTCCGCAGGTAGGCCTCCACGGTTTTCAATTCCCGGATCCCCCCCCCGACCTGAACCGGCAATCCGGTTGCGGAGACGATATCCCGGATCACCCCCGCATGGCGGGGGAGCCCGGCCAGAGATCCGTCCAGGTCGACCACGTGCAGTCGTTCGGCGCCCCTCGCCCTCCAGTCGCTGGCCGCCCGGACCGGATCCTCGTCATACACGGTCATCCGTGCGAAGTCGCCCTGAACGAGACGCACGCATCGGCCTTCTCTGAGATCGATGGCTGGAATGATGATCACGAAAAAACCTTTGCTGGAAAATCTTGGCCGGGGGATCCCGCTCCGGCCTTCTTCCCGATGGCTATGCGGGCGGGGCTTGCGGGCTGAAGCGCCCGGTCAGGGAGAGGCGGGAAAGGTCTTCAGGACCTGCTCCATCCCCTCCGCGGCCAGCTCCTCCGCCGTCACCCATCGGCCGCCACCCCGATAAAAGGAGGGAGCCTGGAGGAGATCCTCCATGAGGGAAGTCTGCGTCCTGTCAAAGGACCCCTTCCAGACGAGGGCCCCGTCACTCACCCGGAGAAGATGGATCTCAAAGGCAACCGAGGCCGGCTGATCGACGGCATAGGCCACCCCCTTCCTTTCCCGGAAACGGTAAACGGTTCCGCTCACCACCCCTTCCGCCCCCAGCTCGCTTCCGACCTTCCGCAGCACCTCCCGGAGGGGTTCCCGGAGGGAAACCGAAGAGACCTGCCGGAATACCCCGGCAACACGCTCTCCGGCAATGATGCCGACTTTCGGGCCGATCTGCTGCATCTGCTTCAGGAAGAGGGCCTCGACCACCGTTTCATGGCTTCCGGTGGACGGCCCGGCCTCGAACATTGCACCGCAGAGGGGGCAGCGGACGGGACCTCCCTGCCGTTCCTCCGGAACAGCCTGGCCAAAGGGAACCACGGCAATCCGCTCAAAAACGATTCCCCCTTCGGGCGCAGAAAGCCCCGCGTCCCCCCGGTAATGACATCCCGATACGAGGGGAAGAAGAATGCAGGCGGCCAAAAGGGCATATAAGCCCCCGCTGGGAAAAGACGATTTTCCGATGATTGTGACCCCCTCGTTCAAGGATGGCGGCGTCTTCCGACCTATCCCGGCAAGCGAAACGCCTTCGGCCGGCGCCTTTGACGGACCGGGATCTTTCGCTGCCCTCGCCGTTCTTCAGGCCTCCAGGGAGCCCTTCGTAGAGAGGACGCCCTCGATCCTTGCATCGAGCGCGACCGCTTCTCTCATGGCTCGGGCAAAGGCCTTGAACATCGCCTCCGCCATATGGTGTCCATTTGTACCATAGACGAGGTCGATGTGCAACGTGATTCCGCCATGATCTGAAAATGACTTAAAAAATTCCCGAAGCAGGGCCGGATCGAATTCCCCGATCCTCTTCTCTCCGAGTTCGGCGCGATAAACCAGATACGGCCTCCCGGAGAGGTCCATCGTCACGCCGCAGAGGCTTTCGTCCATGGGAACCCAGGAGGAACCGTAGCGGGCGATTCCCCGCCGGTCGCCCAGGGCCTTTCGGACGGCCTGACCCAGGCAGATCCCGACGTCCTCCACAAGATGATGCTGGTCCACATCGGTGTCGCCCCGGCCGCGAACGCTCAGATCGAACAGCCCGTGCCGGGCAAAAAGATTCAGCATGTGATCCAGGAAGGGAAGCGAGGTGTCGATTTCCCCCTTCCCCTTTCCGTCCAGGTCGATCTCCACCGACACTTCCGTTTCCGACGTCTTTCTGCGGATGGTCCCTCTGCGCATGGCGGCTCCCTCTTCAGATGACCTTGTTCAACGGATATTCGATGATCCCTTCCGCACCCGCCTCCTTGAGCAGGGGGATCAGGTCACGGACGATGCTTCCGCTGACGATCGTCTCCACGGCCAGCCAGTCCTCCGAATGGAGGTGGGAGATCGTCGGCGCCTTCAGCGAAGGAAGCAGGATCACCAGCCGGCCGAGATTTTCCCGAGAGACGTTCATCTTCAAGCCCACCTTTCCCATCGCCTGAAGGGATCCGTTCAGGAGCAGACGGATCTGTTCGATCTTCTGCCTTTTCCAGGGGTCTTCCCACGCCGCGCGGTTGGCGATCAGCTGGGTGTTGGTCTTCATGAGTTCATGGATAATTTTGAGTTTGTTGGCCCGGATCGTGCTTCCCGTCTCCGTGACCTCGACGATCGCATCCACCAGCCCTTCGACCACCTTGGCCTCCGTCGCCCCCCAGGAGAACTCGACATGGACGCTGATGTTCCGCTCCGCGAAGTAGCGCCGGGTGAAGTTGACCAGCTCGGTCGATACCTTTTTCCCTTCCATATCGTCCAGCGAGCGGATGGGCGAGTCTTCCCGGACGACGAGGACCCAGCGGGCCCGTCTCGTCGAGGTTTTGGAGTAGATCAGGTCCTGAACCGGGACGATGTCCGACTCGTTTTCGATGATCCAGTCCTGGCCCGTCAATCCCAGATCGATCGTGCCGTCTTCCACATAGCGGGACATTTCCTGGGCGCGGACCAGCGTGCAGGCAAGCTCCTCGTCATCGATGTCGGGGAAATAGCTCCGGTTGTCGTAAGTGATTCGCCATCCCGCCCGCTTGAACAGATCCACCGTATTCGCTTCCAGGCTCCCCTTGGGGATCCCCAATTTCAACTTTTTCATTTGTACACTTCCTTCGGATCGAATATCCGTTCTCCGTCGGCCTGAAAGTCATCGCCGGTCCATTTCCGGTAAAAACAAGAGCAGTGGCCGGTATGGCAGGCCGCTTTCCCCAGCTGTTCGACCTTCAGCAGCAGGGTGTCCGAGTCGCAATCGATGCGGATCTCCCGCACCAGCTGGACATGGCCGGAGGTTTCACCCTTCAGCCAGAGCGCTTTCCGGGAACGGCTCCAGTAGGTGGCCTTCCCGGTTTCGAGGGTCTTCATCCAGGCTTCGCGGTTCATGTAGGCCAGCATGAGGACCTCCCCCGTCGCATGATCCTGCGCCACGACCGGCACAAGCCCCTCCCCTTTTTCAAAATCCGGGTTCACCATGACGTTTCTTTTTCTCTCCTCGCCTTCTCCGCATTCCAGGAATCTTAAAAGACAGGGAGGGAATGCTAATGGATGAGTGTTCATTAATCAAGCACTTTTTGCATTTCTTCGGTCCACCCCGGGAGACTTTCATCTTGCCTCCTCCCCCGTTCTGTGGTATAAAATATAGTCAGAAGGACCGTTCGCGGTCGTTGCGGTCCGCTGTGGATTTTCAGTCGGGTCTTGTTCCCGTGGGGATCCGCCTTCGGAAAACCCCAGACGGTGAGGAGGTTGTGCGATGTCCCTGCTTATCGGCGGCATTGGATCGGTCATTCTCGGGGTGATCGGATTCTCGATCTGGTCGGACGAATTTCTCACCATCCTGAAGGGTGGCGTGCCCATTATGCTCATCCTCGGGGGGATCCTGGCGATCTATGTGGGCCTCGACGCCATGCAGGACAGGATGAGGGAGGAAAAGCTCAGGCAGGATGAATCCCTGCGGCGGACTCGGGAGGAGATCGAGCAGGTCAGAGCCCAGGCGGAGCAGTACCGGGAAGAGATCGATCGGCTCAAGGAAAAGTCGGAGAAAAATACCCCTTGACAGGAAGATCCGAATCCAATAGACAACACGTGAAATTGAATCCGCCTTTGGAGTTTAGAATGTTTCCGCTTTCTTGCGCATCCCTCGTCGCCCACGGCGACATCTGTTCTTACATGTATTGATGCCTGCTTCCCGTTCAGACGGGCAAGCAGGCCTCCCCGAACCACCATCAGCAACATTGAATCCCTATTGTCCATGAACCGCAGGAGCGTTCCTTCCCCGGAAGGGAGATGTACAGGATGTCTGAAAGCGACGCATTGAATTTCATCCCCATCCCCGGTTCCTATGCCTATCGATGCCTGTCCCTCCCTGCGGCGGGAAGGACAGGGTTTCTGCAGGCGGCGCCGCAAAGACCGGACAGGGAACCATTTCAGAAACAGGATGACAAAAGGAGAAACCCATGAAAAAGCCAAATTGGACCATTCTGCAGGCGGCTTTTCTGATTGCCGCAATCCTTATGCTGACGGCGGGCGCCCTCGATGCGGCGGATACGAAACAACTGACCTACAGCATCTTTTTCCCGGCTGCCCACGGACAGGCGAAAGCGGGCGAAACCTGGGCGCGAGAGGTTGAAAAAAAGTCCGGCGGCCAGGTCAAGATCAACGTGCTGGCCGGCGGCGCCCTGACCCCGGCGGACCAGTGTTTTGACGGTGTCGTCAAGGGGATTTCGGATATCGGCATGTCCGTTTTCGCCTACACGCGGGGACGCTTCCCCATGATGGAGGCTCTCGATCTCCCGATGGGGTACCCCAACGGACGTGTGGCGACGCGGGTGGCCAACGAGTACCTCCGGAAGTGGATGCCCAAAGAGCTTGAAGGGGTCAAGGTCCTCTATCTCCACGCCCACGGGCCGGGCCTCCTCCACACCAAGAAACCGGTCACGACCCTGGAACAGATCAAGGGAATGAAGATCCGCTCCACGGGATTGAGCGCAAAAGTGACGGAAGCCCTCGGCGCCGTTCCGGTGGCCATGCCCCAGGGGCAGACTTACGAGTCTCTCCAGAAAGGGGTGGTCGAGGGCACCTTTGCCCCCATCGAGACCCTGAAGGGGTGGAAACAGGCGGAGGTGATCAAATCGACGACCGACAGTTCCGGGATCGGCTATACGACGGCGATGTTCGTCGTCATCAACCTTCAGAAATGGAACAGCCTGCCCGCCGATGTCCGGAAAGTCATGGAGGAGGTTAGCGACCAGTGGATCGATGTCCACGGAAAGGCCTGGGACCGGCTCGACGAAGAGGGGCGTGAATACACCCTCAGCCTGGGAAACCGAATTGTCTCCCTTTCCGCGGAAGAGACGACTCGATGGAAAAAGGCCGTCGCACCGATCATCGACCAGTACGTCCAGGAGATCTCGGCCAAAGGCCTCCCCGCAAAGAACGCGATCGGCGAACTGGAGGGGATGATCCGCCGGTCCGGAACCCTCTACAAGTAAAGGGGCACATGTTCGGACGGGACACCGCCTCGGGGCAGGGTGAGGACGGACCCCCGCCCCGGGGTTGGGGCTCCGTCCCAAAACGGATGAGAAACGGCCTATGGCGCGAATGCAAAGAGGTCTCGTCCTGCTCAGCCGGGGACTCAACGCCGTGGCAGGGGCCGCGGTAATCGCGATGATGACCCTGACCTGCGCCGATGTGGTTCTGCGCCTGCTGCGCCGGCCGATCCCGGGAACCTATGAGATTGTCGGTTTCCTGGGCAGCGCGATCATCTCCTTCTCCCTCGCCTATACCTCCCTCGAAAGGGGCCACATCGCCGTGGAACTCCTCGTGGAGAGGCTCCCACAGCGGGTACAGATCGCCGTAGAGGCGTTCGTCTCCCTGGTCGGCGCCCTCCTCTTCGGCCTCATTGCCTGGCAGTGCGCAGCCTACGCCGCGGATCTGAAGCTCAGCGGGGAGGTCTCTCTGACGCTCGCCATGCCGATCTATCCCTTCATCCTGGGAATCGCGGTCGGCAGCGGCCTGCTCAGCCTGGTTCTGCTGTCGGAATGTGCAAGTTCGGCAGTCAGGACGGTCCGCTCATGACGCCCGTCGCCACCGGTCTGGCCGGTTTCCTGCTCCTCGTCCTGTTGATGTTCGTCCGAATCCCGGTCGGATTCGTAATGGCCCTCGTCGGTTTTCTCGGCTTCGCCCTGCTGACCTCCTGGGGCGCCTCCCTGAACCTGCTCGCACGGGACTTCTTTTCCGTCTTGAGCTCCTACAACCTGACGGTCATCCCCCTCTTCATCCTCATGGGCCAGATCGCCCATTACACGGGGATCAGCAGCCGGCTGTTCCATGCCGCCAACAAGTTTCTGGGGCACCTTCCGGGAGGTCTCGCGATTGCGACGATCGGCGCCTGTGCCGGATTCTCGGCCATTTGCGGCTCCACGAGCGCAACGGCCGCAACGATGGCCTCCGTCGCCCTGCCGGAGATGAAGAAATACCGGTACGATCCGGCGCTGGCCACGGGGGTTGTGGCCGCCGGTGGAAGCCTCGGCATCCTGATCCCGCCCAGCACGATCTTCATCGTCTACGGGGTCATGACGGAACAGTCTGTCGGCAAGCTTTTCATGGCGGGCATCCTCCCCGGCATCCTGCTCTCCCTCCTGCTGATCGCCACCATCGTCGTCTGGACCCTCCTCCGTCCCGAACTCTGCCTCCGCGCGCCGAAGGCAACCCTCCGGGAAAGGATCGCATCGCTCCCCGGAATGATCGAGACCTTCCTGCTTTTCATCCTCGTCATGGGAGGTCTCTTCATCGGCTTCTTCACGCCGACGGAAGCGGCCGGCATCGGGGCCTGCGGAACCCTGGCCATCGCCCTGATCGGCCGAAACCTCTCCTGGGCGAGTTTCGTCCGTTCCCTGAACGAAACGACCCGGATCTCCTGCATGATCCTCGTGATCGTCGCCGGAGCGACCGTCTTCGGCCACTTCCTCGCGGTAACGACCATCCCGGCCGGTATCGGGAGCTGGGTGTCGGGTCTCCAGCTGCCCCCGCCCGTCGTCATCGGCCTGATCGTCCTGATCTATCTTCTGCTCGGCTGCCTGATGGATTCACTGGCGATGATCATGCTGACCATTCCGGTCTTCTACCCGGTGGTGATCGCGCTCGGATACGACCCGATCTGGTTCGGGGTCGTGATCGTCCTCGTCGCGGAGATGGGGGTCATCACCCCCCCGATCGGGATCAATGTCTATGTCGTTTCGGGAGTGGCCCGGGATGTCCCCCTGCAGGTCATCTTCCGGGGGACCCTGCGGATGATGATCGCCATGGTTCTGACGGTTCTTTTGCTGATCCTCTTTCCCGGGCTCGCCCTCTATCTTCCGGGGCTGATGAAATGACAGGGAAAGGGGCCCTTCAAGGAGGCTACATGCATTTTTTCTTCTCTCCCGAGGGGGTCGCCGTGGTCGGGGCGACCCCGAATCCGCTCAAGGGCGGCAACGCCATCCTGAAGAACCTCCTGCACGGCTACCGCGGAGCGATCTTTCCGGTCAACCCGAAATACCCGGAGATCGAAGGCCTGGTCTGCTACCCGGACATCGCCTCCATTACCGGGCCGGTGGATCTCGCCATCCTCTTCGTCCCCGCCCGTTTCGTTCCCGCAGCTGTGGAGGAGTGCGCCGCAAAAGGGATCCGGGGCGCGATGATCGAATCCGGAGGCTTTGCGGAAAGCGGCCCCGAGGGGGAACGCCTGCAGAAGGAGCTGGCGGCCATCTCCGCCCGCACCGGGATCCGCCTCTGGGGCCCCAACTGCATGGGGCTGGTCGATGTCGTGCACAGCCGCATCTTCTCCTTCATGGACCCCCGCGCGCAGCAGCAGGGCCTCATCCCCGGAACCGTCTCTTTGGTGGTACAGAGCGGCATGCTCTCCGCCGGTTTTCTGGTGGACATCATGAGCCATGCGACGATGGGGATCAGCAAGGCCTGTTCGGTGGGAAACAAGGTCGACGTCAACGAGTGCGACCTCCTGGAATACCTCCTGGTCGATCCCGACACCCAGGTGATCGGCCTTTACCTCGAATCGATCCCCGAGGGGCGGCGCTTCCTCGATCTCTGCCGGAAAAGCGGAAAGCCCATTGTCGTCCTGAAGGGGGGCAGAAGCCGGAAAGGCGCGGAGGCGGCAATGAGCCACACGGCCTCTCTCGCCGGAAACCAGCGGGTCGTCTCCGGCGCCCTCGCGCAGGCCGGGGTGGTGGAAGCCCGCGATTTCCAGGAGATGATGGACCTCTGCCGGTCACTCGCCCTGACCGAGCCCTGCGGAGGCCGCGACCGCGTCGCCGTCCTCACCTTCAGCGGCGGGGCGGGGATCGTCTCCACCGACTTCATCGAAGAGAAGGGTCTCCAGCTCGCCGAACTCTCCCCGTCCACCCGCTCCGCCCTGGGTGAACTCTTCCCGGCGTGGATGCCCGTCGCCAATCCCGTCGACCTCTGGCCGGCACTGGAGAGGAACGCCGGCACGGCGGTCGATGTGTTCGGCCGCTCGCTTTCGGCCGTTCTCGAAGATCCGAACGTGGATGCCGTCCTTCTGCACGCGTACGTGGGAAATTCCCGGATCGGGATGGATCTCCCGGATCTGTCCGCGAGGATCCGCAAGGCGGGGAAGCCGGTCTTTTTCTGGCTTCTCGGCCCGAGGGAGGAAGCCCACGAGATCCGGAAGGAGGCGCTGTCGCTGGGGATCCCCATCTTCGGAGAGATCTCCCGCGCCGTGGCTTGTCTGGCGGCAGCCCTTCGCAAACGCAGCCGCCCGGAGCCACCGGTCGGCGGACTGGGTGCGGCAGCGGTCGATGCGACGGTCATCCTCGAATGAGTCGGTGGTGATTTACGGGAGCGTTTTTCTTCGTCGGAAGAGGAGAAGCATAAGGATCGCCGCGCCGATCGAGATCGCCGCATCGGCCACGTTGAACGCGGGCCAGTGGTGGGGACCGAGATAGACATCCAGAAAATCGACCACCTCGCCGAAACGGATCCGGTCGATCAGATTTCCGACCGCGCCCGCCAGGATCAGGGAAAGCGAAAAGACGAGTGGAAGGTCGTCCGTCCGGGTCTGCCGGAGATAGTAGAGGATCAAGAGGATCGCCGCCACCGTCACCGCGCCGAAGAAGACCGCCCGGAAGGCGGGCGAGGCACCGGCCAGAAAGCCGAAAGCGGCCCCCGGATTGCGGACGTGGGCGATGTTGAAGAGGCCGTCGATGACGGGGAAGAACTCCCCGATGGCAAGCGCGGAGAGGATCCAGGCCTTCGACGCCTGATCCAGCACAACAACCGGGAGCGTGACCGCAAGCAAGAGGATGTGCTTCTTCTGCAAAAACCGCCTCCCGATCCCTTTCCGGACAGCCTACGCCCGATCCGCAACCCGTCCGACGTTTTCCGTGCACCGGCCGCAGAGGGCCGGGTGTTCGGCGCTGGCGCCGACCGTTTCGCTGAAGTTCCAGCAGCGGTGGCACTTCTCCCCCGTCGCCCGCGCGATCCCCACGGAGAGTCCCGGGATGTCGGCGCTCCGCCAGACCTCCCCCGGCAACGCCTCGGAAACGATCCGGACGCCCGAAACGATGAGGAGCGCCTGCAGATCGTCGACGTGCGTCTCCAGGAGGGAACGGAGTTTTTCCGGCGCGGCGATCGCCACGGCGGCATCGAGGGAATGGCCGACGAGCTTCCCCTGGCGCGCCGCCTCCATCGCCCTGGCGACCTCCCCGCGGACGGAGATGAGCGTCTTCCATTTCTCTCCCAGCTCCGGCTGCAGCCGGCCGTCGTCGATCTCCGGAAACCGGGTCAGGTGAACGCTTTCCACCTTTCCGGGATAGCCCGGCAGGGCAAGCCAAACCTCTTCCGCGGTGAAGGTGAGGATCGGGGCGAGGAGCCGGACCATGGCCTCCAGGACCTCCGCCATCGCCGTCTGGGCCGACCGGCGCGCCGCCGAACCGGCCTTCTCCGT